>JAZUFC010000262.1:0-4312 GCA_045640465.1 Lachnospiraceae bacterium
CATGAAGGAGATCAGACGCTCAAACCAGAAACCGTTGACAAAGGAATGCTGGCAGGCAAAACGGGTATCGATCTTGTTTCCTTCGGCTTCCTTGGCCCAGTCCCATTTGTCGATGTCCGGCATAATGATCTTTTCTTTCCAGTTGTTGACATCATCAAGCAGCGGAGCGCCGGGATGTACGATGGAACCGCCTGCAGACGGAACGAACTCCCACTGGATACCGAATGTGTCAACGCTGTCCTCGTGGCCGCCGCGGCCCAGAAGATTGCTGTACATCGGTGAATGGAACATCAGCGAGAAATCACTCATGGTCGGCATCCAGCAGGGCTTCTTTTCAAAGAAGATGGCCTCTGTGTTGCGCCGGGGAGTCACCGGTGTATTGTGAAGCTTCAGGGATCTGCCCATAAAACCGGGGATCTCGTCAACTACATTAAGCTCTGCTTTCTCGAAAGGGTATTTCTGAAGCATGTGTCTTCCTCCTTCAAATATATTATTCTCCTTATATAATGCCGGATCACGGACAGCAGAGTGCGTCCGCGAACCGCAGCACTGTATTGACAGCGGGTTACTGAGGCCTGACTGTTCTTAGGTGAGCATGTTCCCGCCGGGGAACCGACCTTTTGACCCTTTTATCATTATAAAAGAGATCCGGTAAAAAAGAAACAGTTTTGTAAAGGTTTTTGAATGCCGTGATTCATTTTTGCCGTTTTAGGCATGTTTTTTTCTCGCAATGGTATCCGATGTGTTATATAATATAAAAGGCCGGATATCATTGCAGGTCTCCGGCTTGTGACACGCACATAAAAGCATGACCGGAAGAGGTCGCGATAAAGGAGAAAATGAATGGCAAATATCACTGTAAACAACACATGGAACGAGATCATAACCCGTCAGGAATTTTCCGGTTTTGAGGAATTCCTGCTTTCCAACTGCCGTGTACCGGATATGAACTGGAGTCTGAAGCGGATGAATGAGGAGTTCTACGACTGGGTGGCGGAAAGCATCGCGAACGGCCTGAACCGCGTTCTGGAACTGAGACATGCCGGAGAACAGGTGGCCTATGATTTTTATACGGATGAGGAAAAGAAAGCATCGCCCGATAAAGAGGGAACAAAGCTCTTCTTTATGCGCGGCGAACCCGGAAAGCCTTTTGTGATCGTATGCCCCGGCGGCGGTTACGGAGCGGTCTGTTCGCTGAAAGAGGGCTTTACCACCGGTGCGAAGCTGAATGAATACGGTTATAACGCATTTGTGCTGAGTTACCGCGTCAGAAAGATGGGGAGCGGAAACGGTGAATGCTTTATGCCGCGGCCCATTGAGGATCTGGCGGCGGCGGTACGCTTCATCATGGCGCATCAGAAGGAATTCGGCGTGACCATGGAGCATTACGGTGTGGCCGGCTTTTCATCGGGCGGACATCTGGCCGGAGAGTGGGGAACCGCGAATGCAGGCGCAGCATCCTACGGGCTGCCGCAGCCGGATATGGCTTTTATGGTATATCCTGCATCCGATACGACGCAGTTCAGGTCCTTCAACGGCCGCAATATGCTGCTTGAGGGCATGATCGGAAGAGAATATACACAGGCTGACGTGGACTTCTACAACGTGAATGCGCACATCGATGCTGCCTACCCGGTCACTTATATCTGGCACTGCATGGATGACAACATTGTCCCGTTCCGTACATCTGAGATCATGGCGGAGGAACTGGAAAAAAACGGGAGACCTTATCATTTCAGAAAAGTGCAGCACGGCGGTCACGGATTCGGTCTCGGAGAGTATTCGGAAGCAAGGGGCTGGCTTGAGGAAGCACTGAAACTCTGGGAAGAAAACCGCTGAGCACACAGAAAAACGGGGAAAGAAAATGTGCGGACGCTATTTTGTCAATACAAATCTTTCGGAAGCGGTGGAGACCGCGCTCAGTGTGTTTATGGAGCCGGAGACCGGACATGACGTTACGCCCGGTATGTCGCCGCAGGTCATTCTGATGAAAAACGGGAAAATGACAGCTGTCCGGATGAAGTGGGGGATGGATCACCCTTCCGGAAGATCTCTCATTATCAATGCGAAGTCGGAAACGGCGCCGGACAAGCCGATGTTCAAAAATCATCTGCTGTTTCACAGGTGCGTGATCCCGGCAAGCCGTTTTTATGAATGGGACAGGGACAAAAATAAAGCGGTATTTGATCTGCCCGGCGCAGAGGTCATGTTTCTGGCCGGCTTCTGTACGGAACCGGACGAAAACGGCCGTTTTGTGATCCTTACGACGGAAGCAAACGGGTCCGTGATCCCGGTGCATGACCGGATGCCGCTGATCATTCCGGAAAAGGATGTCTGCCGGTGGCTCGCCGATCCGGGAGAGCTTAATAGCTTTTTGAGCATGGAAATGCCGCTTCTTGACAGAACGCAGGAATATGAACAGTTCAGTCTGTTCTGAGAGCGGATATCAGATTTTCTTACAATACCGGAGAAGACAGGAGAAGCAAGTGTATCAGTATATCTTTTTTGATCTGGACGGGACGCTGACGGACCCGGGGAAAGGCATTACCGATTCGGTCGCTTATGCGCTTGAAAAATTCGGGATCAGGAATGAAGACAGGAGGGAGCTGTACCGTTTCATCGGCCCGCCGCTTCTGGATTCCTTTATGGATTTTTACGGCTTCAGCGAAGCGGACAGTCTTCGCGCGATCGAATACTACAGAGAATACTTCCGCGATACCGGCATTTTTGAAAATGAGGTCTACAAAGGGATCCCCGAAATGCTGAAGACGCTGAAGGAGTTTGGAAGAACGGTGGTCCTTGCAACCTCCAAGCCCGACGAATTCGCCCGGAGGATCCTGGATCATTTTGATCTTGCAAAGTATTTTGACTTTGTCGCCGGTGCAACGATGGACGGTTCCAGAAGCAGAAAGGCGGATGTGATCCGTTTCGCAATGGAGGAACTGAAGATCACGGATCCCTCAAAGATCCTGATGGTCGGCGACAGGGAGCATGACGTTCTCGGCGCAAAAGAGAATCAGATCCGCTGCGCCGGCGTCACGTTCGGCTACGGAAGCCGTGAGGAACTTGAAAAAGCAGGCGCCTCCTATATTGCGGAAGCGCCTGAAGAGATCATCACGATCGTGTAGGTTTTTTATTTTGTCGTTCTGTTCAGCACAAAGAGTGCGCCGAGAAGCAGAAGAATGCTGATCGCGATCGTGATCCAGACATTCAGCGAGAAGCCGATCAGCAGATAACCGGCCGCGCAGACCGCCGCGACCAGTGTCGCATACGGAAGCTGTGTCTCCACGTGCCGGATATGTACGCACTGTGCACCGGTAGAGGAAAGAATGGTGGTATCCGAGATCGGGGAGCAGTGATCGCCATAGACGGAACCGGCAAGTGTAGCACCCAGTGTCGGGATCAGAAGAGAAGCTGCGCCTTCGACGGAGCAGATCATTGTGACGATCGGGATCAGCAGTCCGAAGGTGCCCCATGAAGTACCCATGGAGAAGGACATCAGTGCCGCGACCACAAAGATGATAAACGGAAGAAGACCGAAAGGCAGATTTCCGCTTCCGATAAAGCCGGAGATGAATTCGCCTGTTCCGATCATTTCACGGCAGACGCCGCCGAGACTCCAGGAAAGCACCAGGATCAGCATGGGAGGAACGATGCTTCCGATACCGCTTACGATGGAGTCGATGAACTCCTTCGGCTTCATGATCTTTCGCGGAAGATACAGGAGCATGGCAGTCACGAGGGCTGCGAATGCGCCGAGTGTGAGGCCGGCGGTCGGGTTTTCGCCGATCGCCTGAGAGAACGGCACGCCGTCGAAGAATCCGCCGACATACCCCATGCCTAAGATCGCACAGACGATCAGGACGACGATCGGAAGAACCAGATCGATGACGCGGCCTTTCTTTTCACCTGCTGAGGAGGCATTTTCAGCTTCTTCAGGTTTTTCCTCCAGTGCTTTCTGTTCGGCTTTTTTCATCGGACCGAAGTCTTTTCCGGTCAGGCAGATGAAGAAGACCATGATGATCGTAAGGATCGCGTACAGATTGTAAGGGATCGTGGAGAGAAATGCACGGAACCCGTTTTCTGCGCTCACTTCGCTTGCCACGGCCACAGCCCAGCTGGAAACGGGTGCGATGATGCAGACCGGCGCCGCGGTCGCATCGATGATATAAGCCAGTTTTTCCCGGGAGATCTTATAGCGGTCAAAGACCGGACGCATGACAGTGCCGACCGTCAGACAGTTGAAACCGTCATCAATAAAGATAAGAAATCCGAGCAGAGATGGGGCAAGACAGGCACACCGCCTGTTTTT
>JAZUFC010000263.1:0-2064 GCA_045640465.1 Lachnospiraceae bacterium
CGCTGCTTAATTGATAAGTATCTGCCTCTCTCTACGTAAGCACCCTTGCGGATGCTTTTATTGTCATGCAGTTTTCAAGGTACTTTCCACCTAAACGAATTTCTTCGATTTAGGCTTGACATTTAATAGTTAGTCTTTCTGGTTAACAAACATAAGAAAAGCCACGGCGGACTTCCAAACGATCCCCCGTGGCTTTACTGAAAAAAAATTACTTGTTTTCTGCCATGCCATACTTCTTGTTGAAGCGTTCGATACGGCCGCGTGCAGAAGCGGTTCTCTGCTGACCGGTGTAGAAAGGATGGCACTTGGAGCATGTTTCTACGTGGATCTCAGGCTTGGTTGAACCGGTTACAAAAGTATTGCCGCAGTTGCAGGTAACTTTTGTTTCGTAATATTTCGGATGGATTCCTTCTTTCATGACATTACCCTTTCTTTTTGTTGGTTTCCAACCAACATGTATTCATAAAACTATAAAAATATAACACAGATCTTCATAAAATGCAAGCACTATTTACATCAGTCTTTTCATCACATACGCATAGATGATCTGGGCATTTTCTTCAAAATGCTCACAGAGTATCTTTGCCTGATCCTCCGTGGGAACTGTCAGATTTATATCGAACAGGATCGACTTGCCTTCACGTACTTCACAGTGTACGCGGTAATCGTAATTCTCCGTTTTTTTGTAATCCGAAACGATGCCGGTCTCATTTCTCAGCTGGAACTGATTCTCCTTCAGAAATGCATTCATTTCGGAAAGGATATCCTCCGGAATATCGTTTTTGAAATAATAGAGCGCATCCTCGCCTTCCTTCGTCAGTTCGTAGCGGGTAACGGAACGCACCTCATCCTGTTTGACAAGATTGGCATCGAGAAGCGCATCAACGGTGTTCTGAAACACAAAGAAACTGGTATAATCGCGGTCATGGAAAAAGGACCAGAGCTGAGGATTCGACAATGGAAAATTGACTTTCTTCAGCATGTATAATATCATTAGTTTGTAAAGTGTTTCCGGATCTGCCATGATCAGTATCACCCCGTGAGAAGGCATTCAAGCCTGAATTGATTCAAGTGTAACATACCGCAACCGGTTCCGCAACAGAAAAATCGTCCTTTAAAAGCGGATCACCGGTCTGAAATGAAAGGAACCCGAACAGATGGAGATCGAACGCAAATTTCTGCCCAAATACATACCCGATGACCTTTCCTCCTATGAGTGTCTCAGCATCGAACAGGCCTATCTGAACCGTTCGCCAGTGGTGCGCATCCGGAAGGAAAATGACCTGTACTACCTGACCTACAAGGGAAAAGGCTTCCTCGTCCGCGAGGAGAGCAATCTCCCGCTGACCGAGGAGTCCTATCGGCATCTTCTTGAAAAAGCAGACGGAAACGTCTTAAGGAAGCTGCGGTACCGGATCCCCTTTGAAGAAAACGGAAAAGAATATATCATCGAACTGGACCGGTTTCTGAGTCCAGAAGACGGCCTGTATCTGGCCGAAGTCGAATTTGAAAGCGAAGAAGAAGCGCGTTCGTTCATCCCGCCGGAATGGTTTTCCGACGACGTGACGGACGATCCGCGCTACTCTAACGCCTATATGGTCTACAGCCGTTTATGAATCCTCTCCGCTTCCGTTATTCAGGCTTTCAGCCTTATCTTCTTTCAGGAAGATGCCGGATGCATACAGATCATAGATCCAGCCGACGCTTTCTTCGGAAGTCTCGTGATTGCTGTAGAAAGCTTCCTTTCCGAGGATCTGAAGCTTCTTCAGGATCTCCGGACTGATCTCCGGGAATTTTGCCTTCAGTTCCTCCGGCGTATCGTCGATCGTGAATCCGGTGTTTCTGCTGATCAGTGCCTGACGCCGGATCCTTGCATACACGCTTAAGAAGGATTCCGATGCGGTCTTTTCTTCCATCTTTTCCATGGGAAGAATGCGTCTTAAGAGATGACGCCTAAGTATATATGCACCGGCGATCCCTCCGGCAAACAGGGCAGCAAGAAGGATCCACAGAAGAGCATGATTTTTCTCTTTCTCCTCCTCCTGATCTTCCGGCTCCGTTTCC
>JAZUFC010000264.1:0-2347 GCA_045640465.1 Lachnospiraceae bacterium
CTTGCCGATAATAAGCTTATCCTTGCTGAAGGAATAAAAGTTAGTTACATGATCCTCAAAATTGTCGGTTTCAGTTGTATCAAAATAGTAAGTGTAGTCTCCGACAATTATATTGGGATTCTTTACTGTATTTTTTATATAAACGATTCCCGGAATGTCGGGAAATGCCTAAGAAAATATGGCATCTGTACTTTGAGGCTTTGGTCGTATCTTTCCAAACTCTCAGTCAAGAGTCGCATCGTATCGGGCGTCCGGCGTAAAATCCCGGGTATATGCTTTTAACCCGAACGGTTAAGTGCATGCTTTTACAAAACTCTACATAAGTCGTATGTTCCGATGTGTCGGTCAGTTTCTAAAAAATCACGGCATACGGCGTGGTGTACAAGCGATTTTCTCCGGGATTCTCAGCCCTAATTATCTCGCAAACTGATATTTAATTATAGCCTGAAAACCGCAAAAAATCAAGGCTTCCGTACTGTTGCGGAAGCCCTGGAGAGGTCGTTATGCTGTTCAATTATCGTCTTGTTTTCCCTGAATGGATATCCTCAGAAGCTCCAGATATTTCTGCTGAATGAGCTTGAGATCCTCGTCTATGTTGGTGATGATATAAACCTTCTTTCTCCGGAGAACGTCGATAATCTGCTGCGCCGTCTTTTTTGCATCTTTTGTTTTCTTCAGCAGGATATAACTGTAGCCGTACTGATCACAGATATGCTTCTTTACCTTTTCCTCTTTCGTGGTCATGAACTCAGAGTATTCGGTATCCATTGCCAGCTTCAGTTCAGGAATCAGTATTTCTATGGTGATCCCGGTCAGCGCATCGGAGTTCAGAACCACCCGAAGGTTCTTTCTTCCGCCGTAGGTCTTCATCAACATCTGCGGGAGAAGCCTCCTGTACTCAGCGTCACTGGGCGTAATAGGAAGGCGGTCAATCGTCCTGTCGGAGATCTTTGCCTTCCAGGAATAGCCGTAGGATGTCACCCACCAGTAATATTCCTTGGACGTGCGATGAACTTCCGTTGGCTTTTTATCTCCGTTCTTTCTGTAATCCCATTCAGCTGCAATATTCGGATCTGTCGTAGCAAGATCATTGATGCCCGGCACAACAGTCTTTCCTGAACAATACGGGCAGCCGGTTCCCTTCACTCTGGAACTGATCCATGCCGTATACTCCATACCGCAGTCAGAGCATTTCCACCAGAAGACACCGGCTCTGTTCACTGGAACCATAGAAGGACTCTTAGGCTCATTTTTGACGGACCATTCCGCAGCGATGTCCGGGTGCATGCTCGCAAGGTCATTCATGCCTTCCATCAGCTTATGACTGTTACAATATGGGCAACCATGACCTTGAGCTCTGTCCGCGATCCTCGCGGTCCATTCATGTCCTTTTTCGCATTTCCACCAGACAAGGCGGTTGGAGAATGCGAGATAATCGTCCGGCTTCTGAGGAAGGTTTCTTTCGGACCATTCCTTTGTAAGCTCCGGGAACTTTGTCTGAAGATCATTAAAGCCCTTCAGCAGCTTGCGGCCCGAACAATACGGGCAGCCACTCTTATATACGCCGCTTCTGCTATGAACTGTTGCTTTCCATTCATGCCCGCACTTTCCTTTCCACCAGACCTTGGAATTGGAGCCGTAGCTGATCTGATCCGGTGTCAAAGGAAGATTCTTGTCCGACCATTCTGCCGCCAGGTCCGGTCTTATTTCAGCAAGAGAATTTTCCATAAACATCTACCTCCTTACTTTATGGTAGAAATAGTATAGAGAAAACTCCGGAATAATTGAAATGTGCGATTTTGCCGGTAAAGGCTCCATCGCACATTTTCATAAAAAGAAAGAGCCTGCAGCCGCACATTGGCGATTACAGACTCCGTTCTTCAAATATTGGATTCTTTCTTGGTCCCGGTATTGATATAGGCTTCGAATGCCGTGATTTCCTGCTTTTTCAGCTCGTTTGTGACACTCACATAGATATCCAGGGTTGTAGTTACATCAGCGTGCCCGAGTACGGACTGAACCACTTTTATATTCAGGCCGCTTTCGCACATTCTGGTCGCGAATGTATGTCTGAGGACATGGCAGCTGAAATGGGGCAGAAGCACCGGTTCATTCTCTACTCCTTCCCTTTCGAGGATCTCGCAGTTACAGTCACGCATGATTCGTTTGATTGCCTTATTCAGAGTACCCTGATTCAGCCCTTCTCCGAAACGATTGATAAAGACAAAATCGGAGTAACCGTCAATATGGCTGACGCTTTTGATATCGCACAGATCCTGATATTCCTTTTCCATAATGAGCGCAGCCTTTACACCCTCTGTCATCGGAATCTCACGGCATCCTGCTT
>JAZUFC010000265.1:0-15648 GCA_045640465.1 Lachnospiraceae bacterium
GTATATTCAATATTATTTCCCGAGTGCGATCTGCTCCGGTGTGATCGGAAGTTCCCTGTGCCAGACACCCGTTGCACGATAGATCGCATGGGCGATCGCGGGTGCCGGCGTATTGATGACGATCTCACCGATCGATTTTGCACCGAAGGGGCCTGAAGGCTCATAGCTGTTTTCAAATTCGACTTTCAGTGCAGGGATCTCCGGACGTGTCGGGATCTTATACTGCATAAAGGAATTCTCGATGAGCTTTCCTTTCTTCGTATACTGGACATTCTCCATCAGCGTATGACCGATTCCCTGCACGATGCCGCCTTCCGTCTGGATCCTGACAAGCGCCGGATTCAGCGCGATGCCGCAGTCTACAACGGAGGTATAATCCAGCACCTTCACTTCGCCTGTGAGCTTATCAAGCTCGATCTCGACCATACCGACCATATACGGCGGCGGAGAGGTGGGAGAGGTGTTCGTTGCTGTCGCTTCCACGGAATGATGATTGAAGGACTGGCTCTTTGCGGCAACGTCGGAAAGCATCACAAATTCATCGGAATTATTCCGGACAAGTCTTCTGCCTTCAAAGATCAGTTCATCCGGCTCACAGTGAAGCATGTCCGCTGCAAGCGCCGTGATCTTCTTTTTCAGTTCATCACAGGCCATTTCCACAGCCTTTCCGGTCAGGAAAGCGGTAGAAGAAGCATAGGAGCCGGAATCGTCCGGGGAAGCATCCGTATCCGCACCGAAAACAGCCACATCATCCAGATCGCAGTCCATATTCTCCGCAAGGATTTGTGAAAGCGTCGTATCACAGCCCGTACCCATATCGGCCGCACCGATCACCAGATTGTATGTGCCGTCGTCGGAAAGACGGATGGTCGCGGAGCCTACATCCACGCCTGCAATACTGGAGCCCTGCATGGCCATCGCCACGCCCGACGCACGGACTTTGCCGTTTCCCATATCACGGACAGGATACTTTTCCTTCCAGTTGAAAAGCTCGCTGCAGTGCGAAAGACATCTGTCAAGCGCGCAGGATTCCGTAATTTCATTATAATAGGCAGGCATTTTCATGCCTTCTTTGACCATGTTCTTTTCACGGATCGCAACGGGATCGATCTGAAGCTTTTCCGCAAGCTCGTTCACGGCAGTCTCTACCGCAAAAATGCCCTGTGTCGCACCGTAGCCTCTGTACGCGCCCGCTGCCTGCCGGTTGGTATAAACAACATGATAAGCGAAGCGGAAAGCCTCCAGAGAGCCGGTATACAGCGGAATGGACTTGTGGCCGGAAAGGCCGACGGTCGTCGCACCGTGCTCGCCGTATGCGCCGGTGTTGGAAAGGGTATGCAGATCCAGTGCGCGGATCTTTCCGTCCCTCGATGCACCGAGACGGACATGAATCTCCATTTCATGACGCGGAGAAGAAGCAATAAACGCTTCCTCACGGCTGTATACGATCAGCGCCGGACGGCCTGTTTTCATCGTAACGAATGCCGGATAGACTTCGCAGACTGCCGTCTGTTTTGCGCCGAAACCGCCGCCGATCCTGGGTTTTTCCACGCGGATCCGGCTTTTCGGAATGCCGAGTGCATTGGAAAGGATACGGCGCACATGGAAGACGATCTGTGTAGAGGAGACCACATGCAGACGTCCGTAGGCATCCAGAGAAGTATATGTACGGAAAGTCTCCATCATTGTCTGATTGAAGGCCTTGGTATGATATGTATGATCGATCACAACGTCACAGTCAGCAAGGACTGCATCCACATCGCCGTCCTGTTCGGATCCCTCTGCCATCAGATTCCGTTTGGGATCGCCGTTTACGTTGACCAGTGACTTCCAGTCTTCTTCCGGATGTACAACGGCGGGATTATCAAGCGCAGTCCTGAAATCAAGAACCGCATCCAGCACCTGATATTCCACACGGATCAGTTTTAAAGCCTTTTCGGCTGCTTTTTCCGTTTCCGCGGCAACGATCGCTACCGCATCGCCCACGAAACGCACATGACGGTCCAGGATCAGACGGTCATAGGGGGACATTTCGGGATAGGTCTGTCCGGCGTTCGAAAAACGCTGCTTCGGCACATCCTCCCAGGTATAGATGTCCACAACATCGGGAACCTTCAGTGCGGCACTGCGGTCGATCTTCGTCACGATCGCATTTGCATGAGGGCTTCTTAAGATCTTTACGCAGAGAGCACCCTGCGGGATGATATCCTGCGTAAACACAGGCTTTCCGAGAAGGAGCTGCATGGAATCCTTTTTAGGAACCGATTTATTGATATATCTGTATTCTTTTCTTTCCATCACGTCACCCCTTTCTGCTGTTCAGAAAATCGCGGATGCCGCGAAGCTGTCCGTCATAGCCGGAGCAGCGGCAGAGGTTGCCGCTTAAATACGCGCGGATCTCGTCATCTGTCGGGTCCGGATTCTCCCTGAGGAGCGCGATCGTATTCATCACAAGTCCCGGATTGCAGAAACCGCACTGGTCTGCGCCCTGTGCAGCAATAAAAGCGATAAATTCCTTTGCTTCCTCCTGAAGTCCCTCCAGAGTCTCTACCGTATGACCTGCCGCGCGGGCTGCCAGAAGAGAGCAGGAGAGTACGGGCTTTTTATCCACAAGGACCGTGCAGAGACCGCAGTTCGAGGTCTCACAGGCGCATTTCACGCTGAAGCAGTTATGTTTTCTTAAAAAATCCAGAAGACGCATATCGGGATCGATACGGTCTGTGATGGTCTTTCCGTTCAGATTCAGACTGATCTCCATTACTGCAGCCCTCCTAATTCCTCAAAATTACGCTGTGCAAGCACTTTTAACAGGTGTGCGCGGTATTCGCTGCTTCCGCGTGAATTTCCGGAAACAGGTATGTTTTCAGCCGCAAGAGAGACAAACTCTTCAACGCCTTCCTTTGTGATACCGTTTTTGAAGATGCCGTTTTCATCGGTAAAGAGAACCGCTCTTCCGGGCCTTGCGCCGACCGAAATGCCGGTACCGTTTTCCCCTGTAAAGGCTGCGCATGTCAGCACGGGAAAATCCGTCGCCTGATTCCGGAACGCGCGGTAGACAAATCTGCCTGGTGTTTTCTTAACGATCAGCCGGAGCAGAATGTCGTTATCAGCCTTCATGGCCGCAAAATCCTTAAGCGGAACAATGCCGCCTTTGTAAAGTTCCGCATAGCTGTCCATCGCAAGAAATACGGTCAGCACATCCGAAAAGCCGAAACGTCCGAAAATGCTTCCGCCGACGGTTGCCATATTCCGGAACTGGACGCCGACGATGTTTTCGACTGCCGCCCTTACGGTATTCATGGAATACGCATTCAATCCTTCGTGCTTTTCAATATCGCGAAGCGTTACATACGCACCGATGGAGATCGTCTCTTCCGTTTCTTCTATTTTATTCAGGCCAAGATCGCAGAGATCGATCGCCGTATTGAAAGAGCCGTTTCCGAGCCGCAGCCAGAGCATGCCGCCGATGATCCGGTTCTGTTTTTTCTGATTCAGTTCGTATGCTTCCTCAAGACTTGAGGCGCGCACATAATTCTGTATGGTAACCATTCGTTTCTCCTTCCGGCAGTCAGCTCTTCTGCATAACATACCTTATGACCATAACATCATAGCATAACCGTGATTCAGAAACAAGCGGGAATCATGTCTGCAAAAACAGACAATTTCCAATAAAGTTCGGGCAAAAATGATGGTTTCACCACCCTGTGCATCATATAATAAGACCATCAAATACTTTGCAAGGAGGCATCACCATGGCACTCATTCATGTAGATTATCATTCCCGCTGTCTTTCCGGCATTACCGACCTTTATGCCTGCATTCCGAGCGACATGCCGAAGGAACTGATGGGAAAGACCAATCCTTATTATGCACGTCCCACCAAGACGCTTGTCCTTCTGCACGGCTACAGCGGCGCATCGGGAGACTGGATCACCGGCAGCCCTGTCCGTGAGCTTTCAGGTAAATACAATATCGCGATCATCTGCCCGAACGGCCACAACAGCTTCTATCTGGATTCTCCGCGTTCCGGCAATAATTACGGCGAACTCGTCGGCGCAGAGGTTCTGGAACAGGCCCGCGCGCTTTTCCACCTTTCCGACAGAAGAGAAGACACCTTCATCGGCGGCTTTTCCATGGGCGGCTTCGGTGCGATCAGAAACGGCATCAAATATTCCGAAAATTACAGCAAGATCATGGCTCTCTCCAGTGCGATGATCGTCAAGACACTGAAAAATATAGCTGATCCGGCTTCTCCCCAGCGTGCAAGAGCCAATGCCGCATACTATGAAGACTGCTTCGGCGATCTTTCCAAAGCGGAAGAGACCGATGTCAATCCGGAATGGCTGATCGAAAAGTATCAGGCAGAAGGCAAAGAGATCCCTGAGATGTATCTGGCATGCGGAACGGAAGACATGCTGATCAATTCCAGCCGCGAGTTCACAAAGTTCCTGACGGAGCATAACGTTCCCTACAAGTGGGACGAACATACCGGCATCCACAATTGGACCTTCTGGAACAGCTGCATCGAAGACGCGATCAAATGGATGGTCGAAGACTGAGGGATTGATTTTTTCAAAGATTCAGTGTACAATATCCGCAGTAAATAATCGGGTATTCCCGTAAAGAGTGAGGTCATTGTCCATGAAAAAACTGAAAATCACGGCACCCGCCGAATGTGCTTCCTGCCTTTCCTGCGAGATCGCCTGTTCAGAAGCATTCTACAAACAGTATCATCCGGATCTTTCCTGCATCCGCATCGTGAACAAAGGCGACAATACGCCCAAGATCAAGAGCTGCGTCATGTGCGGCAAGTGTGCGCGCGTCTGCGAGCAGGGTGCCATCACCCAGAACGCAAAGGGCGTTTACATGATCGATAAAAAGAAATGCATCGGCTGCGGCAAGTGCGTGGAAGCCTGCCCCATGCAGGTCATGGTCATGCCCGAAGGTGCGGATCATCCCTCCAAGTGCATCGCCTGCGGTATCTGTGCAAAGGCATGCCCGATGGGTATTCTGACTGTAGAAGAAGCGTAAGTTTTTTATAGCAGCATCACGGCCGTCTGTTTATCAGGCGGCCGTTCTTTAAGGAGAAATATGGCAAACGAATCCGGAACGTGGATCATGTACGGTCTGAAAGATAATGATCCGGAATGTTTAAAGACCGTGGAAGAAGCCGTCGCCTATATCGAAAAGACCGGCTTTCTTCCGCTTTTCAAAAATCAGATCCCCGGCTTTTCTCTGGAAGAGCATACTTCTCCCGGTCACTGGTGGTCCGGAGATGCCCGGGATCCGTGGGAATGGCGCGAGATCATTTCCCGTGATCCGCGCGTGGCATACGGAAAATTCTTTGACAAAAAGAGCGGCTTTATCTCAAAAGAATGGTTTCCCGTCTTCGCTAACTACAGAAGAGACGGCTACGATTTTGATGCACTGTGGGACGACGAAAAAGCGGCACGCCGTCAGAAGAAGATCATGGATCTGTTCCTTCCCGAGGAGACAAAGCTTTATTCCTATGAGATCAAAAAAGAAGCCGGCTTCGGAAAAGACGGCGAAAAGAATTTTGACGGAACGATCTGCGGGCTGCAGATGATGACCTATCTCATCATGTGCGATTTTGCAAAAAAGAAGAATAAAAAAGGGCAGTCCTACGGGATGGATGTGGCACTTTTTGAAAAACCGGAAGAGAAATTCGGTTATGACCATGTATCTTCCTGTTACAAGGAGGATCCGCTGGCTTCTTTCGAAAAGATCGCCGGCCGGATGCGCACTCTGTATCCCGGCGTGACGGAAGCGCAGATCAGAAAAATACTGAAGCCCTGATATTTTCCCTCAGTGTAGAAACGTGAAAGAAAAACGATTTTTGGTGCTGTCATTCCTCTGCAAAAAGGACTATGATGTTATCATCAGAAATTTGTTGCTTACGGGGGAGTATTATGAAAAAGACAAGCATGAACCTGACTGAGGGCAATATCACCAGACAGCTGATCGTCTTTATGCTGCCGATCCTTGTCGGACAGATCTTCCAGAATCTGTACAACAGCGTAGACTCGATCGTCGTCGGTAATGCCGTCGGCACAACAGCACTTGCGGCAGTATCCGCCAGTGCGGATATTTCTCATCTTCTGACCGGCTTCTTCACCGGTTTTTCCACCGGCGGCGGCGTTCTGATCTCCAGATGCTTCGGCGCACGCGATGAAGAGAAGATGAAAAAGGCACTCCATACGCTGATCTCGTTCTCCATCATCATCGGCGTCGGTATCGCTGCGATCGGTATCCTCCTGACACCGGTCCTTCTGAAAGTTGTGGAATGTCCGGATGACGTATTCATGGAAGCGAGCGAATACCTTCGCATCTACCTGATCGGCGTTCTGTTTACCGCCATTTATAATGTAGGAAGCGCGATCCTGCGTGCGGTCGGCGACTCCAAGCGTCCCTTCTATTTCCTGATCATATCCTCGATCGTGAATATCATTCTGGATATTCTGCTCGTAGTTGTGCTGAAGATGGGCGTAGCAGGCGCTGCATGGGCGACCATCATTGCACAGGCGCTCAGTGTCATTCTCGTATACACAAAGCTTCTGCGCACAAACGATATCTATCGTCTTGTGCCTGCAGAGCTTCGCCACATGGACGGCGGCATCCTGAAAGAGATCATCAACTTAGGTTTCCCGGCAGCCATTCAGGCTTCTCTGGTATCCATCTCCAACCTGTTCGTGACCCGTTATATCAATACTTTCGGTTCTTCCGCAATGGCCGGTATCGGCGCTGCGAAGAAGATCGACCGTTTCGTCGGTATGGCAGGACAGTCTCTCGGTCTTGCGGCATCCACCTTTGTCAGCCAGAACGTCGGTGCAAAGAAGATCGGCCGTGCCTACAAGGGCATCCGTGTATGTCTGATCGTCTGTGCAGCCTATATGCTGACAGTGGGCATTGTCGTCTACAGCTGTTCCAACTTCTTCATCCGTCTGTTTACGCCTGATGAAGCAGCCATCGCATACGGCATCTCCATGGTGCATATCATGATGCCCTGCTATTATTTCCAGATGGCAAACCAGATCTTCTCAAACGCAGTCAGAGGCTTCGGCAAGTCCTTTGTCGTCATGCTCTGCTCGATCTTCGGCATGATCGGCTGCAGACAGCTGTTCCTGTTCATTTCCATGCATATCAACTACCGCGTGGAAAACATCTACATCGGTTATCCGGTCGGCTGGGCTTTTGCTGCACTGTTCGTCATGATCTACTACTTCGTTGTGATCAAGAAGAAATACAAAGCAGAAAAAGAAGCATAACTGTTTTACAGTATCCGGCAGACGCTGCGTTCTCTCAAAAGAACGCGGCGTCTGTTTTTTTCTGAAAATCATTCCGACAATATAACTTGTCTTTCATCCGGATCTGCAGTAAAATAACCTTTAATTACGAAAATGATTATACATCCGAAAAGAAAGGAAACAGTGCGATGGATGCAAAAAGCGCCGCAAGAGCAAAGCGGCAGAAAATGATGCTGGAGGACCCGATGATCAAGGTCATTCCGGCCGTTGCCATTCCGATGATCATTTCATCGATCATCGACTCGATCTATAATCTGGCTGATACCTTCTTCGTCAGCGGCCTCGGCGAGACAGCGACAGCAGCGGTAGCCGTAAACGACTCTCTCATGAATATTCTGAGAGCAGTCTCCATGGGTTTTGCCATGGGTGCTGCAAGCTACATTTCCAGACTGATGGGCGCAAAGGAAGACGAAAAAGCCTCCAACGTTGCAACGACCACCCTTGTGATCGGCAGTGTGTTTTCACTTTTCTTCGGTCTTGTGTGCTTTGCACTGAAAGACCCGATCGTCAACATTCTCGGAAGCACGGCCGACGCGCATCAGTATTCCATCGACTACGCTACATGGATCCTTCTTGCCGCTCCGTTTACCACGGCAAACCTGATCTTAAACCAGCTGCTCCGTTCGGAGGGCAGTACGACCTACGCCATGGTCGGCATGTGTTCCGGCTGTGTATTGAACTGTGCGCTTGACCCGCTGTTCATCAATGTGCTCGGCTGGGGTGTTGCCGGCGCGGCAGGCGCGACCGCACTTTCCAAAATGTTCAGCTGCTGCGTATTAGCGGTTCCTTACATCCGTCATAAAGCGATGCTGGAGATCCGCCGGAAGTACTTCTACATTGATAAAGACAACGTGATGGAAGTTGCCAGAATGGGCGTTCCCGCATTCCTTCGTATGAGTCTGATGTCCCTCGGCGGCATCGTCACAAATAACGTGGCAAAGGGCTTCGGCACCGCTGTTCTTGCAGGTATCGCCGTTGCCAACAAGCTGTACCGTCTGATCGGTTCCGTCATCATGGGCTTCTCTCAGGGCTTCGGTCCCGTTGCCGGCTTCTGCTGGGGCGCAAGAAAGTACAAGAGAGTCAAGGAATCCTACTATACCACTCTCGGCATCGGTTTTTCCGGTGCACTCATTTTAGGTACGATCATGTTCATCTTTGCAAAGCCTCTGATCGGTATCTTCAACAAGAGCGGAAACGAGATCATGCTGACGATCGGTTCCTTCAAGATCCGTTCTCTCTGCATCGTCTTTATCCCGCACGTATTCGTTATGGTAACCAGCAACATGTACCAGTCACTCGGCAAGCCGCTCGGAAATCTGATCCTGAGCCTTTCCCGCCAGCTGCTGGTCCTGATCCCGCTCGTTCTGATCATTCCGCGTTTCTTCGGTGCGGAAGGTCTTGCCTGCTGTCAGGCTCTTTCTGACCTGATCTCCGGTCTGTGCCTGGCACTTCCGTTCGCGATCTCGATCATGAGAAAGATCAATGTTCTGAAGGACGGCGATCCCGCTCCGTTCGGAAAGAAAAAACCTGCAGCTGCTGCAAAATAACAGCCGGCTTTATACACTCCCGGGGGCAGTTTCCTGCCCCCGCTCTTATTTTTTTAATAACACGGAGAGGAAACGATATGCAGAGAAATCATGAAGTCACAAAAAAACAGCCGCTTTTGAATAAAAACGGAAATATCGCGGAACCCGGCTGGGCCAGGAAACAGCTTTGGGACTATCACAGAAAAGACATCAAAGCTTCCCCGTTCCGCATCAAGGAATGGGATTACTATTTAGTCACCGGAAAGGATTTTGCAGGCGCATTCACAATATCCGATGACGGCTATATCGGTCTTCAGTCCGTTTCTCTTCTGAATTTTTCCACTGTTCCCCGTGAACATACAGAGACCGTTCTTTCCGCTTTTCCGATGGGGAAGCTTCATCTTCCGGAGACCTCCGCAGAAGGAGATACCGTCTATGAAGACAAGCGCCTTCAGCTTCGCTTCGAAAAGAGAGGGCAGGAGAGACATATCACCTGTCATTTTGAGAAGTTTCTTCTCGGAAAGCCTTTTGACTGTGATATCACCCTGCATGAACCTGACATGGACAGCATGGTGATCGCCACGCCCTGGGACAAAAAGAAACATTTCTACTATAACCAGAAGATCAACTGCATGCCTGCACAAGGTTGGATGGAATATGACGGTACGCGTTATGAATTCGATCCTGCGACAGACTATGGCACTCTTGACTGGGGCCGCGGTGTCTGGACGTATGACAACACCTGGCTCTGGAGCAACGGCAATGCGACCGTGAACGGAAAACCCTTCGGTTTCAATCTGGGCTACGGCTTCGGCAATACCTCCGCCGCAACGGAAAACATTTTCTACTACGACGGAAAAGCCACCAAACTGGACGACGTGGAGTTCGTGATCCCGGAAACGGGCTACACGGATCCCTGGGTCATCACCTCCCATGACGGCCGTTTTGAAATGGATTTCATACCGGTTCTTGACCGTGCGGCAGACCTCGATTTCAAGATCCTCATCTCAGATCAGCATCAGGTATTCGGAAAGCTTTCCGGCACTGCTGTCACAGATGACGGTGAAAAGCTTGAGATCCGCGATCTTCTCTGCTTCGCGGAGAAAGTACACAACCGGTACTGATACCTTTTGCCCCAGCATCATAATATCTATTTACCGGAGACAGAAAGATCATGAGAGCACTGTTTACTGTTACCGTTATACCGGTCGCGCTGATCCTGACACATATCTACAGAAAAGACCGTCTGGAAAAGGAACCAAGGAAGTTTCTTCTCAAACTGCTCCTTTTCGGTGCACTGTCTATTATCCCCGCGTTTATCATCGAAACGCTCGGAGAACTTGCAATCGAAAAGTTATCCGGTTCCCTTTTCTACAGCCTTCTGGATAATTTCATTGTGATCGCACTGACGGAAGAAGCCTGCAAATACCTGTTTCTGAAAAAGCTCACATGGAAGAGTGAGGATTTCGACTGCAGCTACGACGGCCTGATCTATGCGGTCTTCGTATCAATGGGCTTTGCCGCGATCGAGGATCTTCTTTATATCATGAGTTACGGACTCGGGACCGGATTCCTCCGTGCAGTTACGGCGCTGCCCGGCCATTCCCTGTTTGCGGTCTTTATGGGCATCGAATACGGAAAAGCCAAAAGCGCCGACTACAGAAATGAGCCCGCAGAATGTAAACGTCATCAGCTTAGCGCCATTCTGTATGCTTCTCTGGCACATGGCATTTATGATTTTCTTGCAGGAGCCGAAGGTCTCTTTTTCATACTGTTCTTTGTTTTTCTTGCGATCCTTTTTATTCTCGGGATCAGACAGATCAACCGCTGCTCACAGGATGATCATTACATCACTCCTTCCTATATGCGTTCTGAACCGTTTCAGGGGACCTGGCGCTGTCCTGTCTGCGGAAGGATCAATGACGGCTTATTCTGCACCTTCTGCAGATATGATTATCCGAAAGACGGTGACCTTTCGGTTCCCGCGAAGCCTGTCCGCCCGTCCGTACCGGCGCCGCTACATCCCGGCAGCAGTGAAACAAAAAAGAAGCGCCTTCTCTGGATCCTTCTCATCCCGGCCTGGATCCCCATCGGAATCATCGGCATACTGCTTGAAGTATTCGCCCTGGAAGAAAGCGGCAGTGTTCTTCTGATGATTCTCGGACTTCTGATCCTTCTGTTTGCTTTTGTCATGATCTTCCTTCCTCTCGTCAAACTGCTCACGATCGGCAGGAAAGCTGAAAAGAAAGATCCGCAGTATTCGCAGGAAATGAGTAAATACCGTGCGGTCCTTCAGGAAAACATGAAACGTTCGACAGCTTATGATCAGGCGAATGAGAAGTGGATCAATTATCAGTATTCAAAGAAAATTGCAGAAAAAAAGATGAAAAACGGCGAAATGCCGATGTAATGCGAGGCAGAAAATAATGAAAGACTACAGAATTCAAAAGGTAAAGATTTACAGCAGCAATGAGGGACAGGTGATCGAAAGACCTGTCATTTCGGAAGCTGAGCTCTCGGCACCGGACGGTACCGTCACATACGTTCTTTTGTCCGACGGAGGCGGGATCCCCGATTTTCTGGTGAGCCCCGAAAGTTATTTCAGGCTTCTGACAGAAACAGAAGATCCCTACGAAAGCGAAGAGATCCTGTCCGTGTTTACGAAATACGGCGTAAACGTCGGCGAATATCAGGATATGTTCGCGAATCCGGACCCGGAATGGTTCGATGTTTTCCGGTATTTAGTCAGTCTCAACGGCATGGAAATGCATTTTGCCCAGTCTTTCATACAGGAAACGGAAGGAAAGCTCATAAGCGAGATCACGATTCCTGCGACTGAATTCGAGGAAAAACCGGCCGCTGACCAGGATTTCACCGCCTATTTCGACAGCATTGACGACCTGTATAAAGCCCGTCTGACAGCCGAAACGGATGCAGCCATGAATACCGTGTTCCATATTCTGGACTCCGACGGCTTCAGGCTGGAGCAGGATGAGCTCCGCCGGCTGATCGAATTTACAAAAGACGAAGAGGATTACAAAGCCTGGAAAGAAGCCTTCATCGAAAAATGGTATCACTGGTTCGGACTGCGGAAATTCTTTGTATATACCTACCGTTTTGCGGATCAGGACACATACAGCACCACCGTAGCCGAAAATGAAGTCCCTTCATTCGAAGAATGGTTAAGAAGCAGCAGATCCATTTCTTTGGAAAACAGCAGAGAAGCAAATGAAGCGGAAGTCAGGGAATACATCGCTGTTCATGCAACCGGCCTTGACTGATACAGACAGAAATACACTAAGATCATAAACGAGGATGAGTATGAATACTGATACGAATCTGAATATCAGACCGGACTGCAGATATGCACTTGCCAGCCCGACAAGTATGGGGGTACGCATCACCCCGCAGGACCGGATGGCAGTGGAAAACAGCAATCTGTTTTATATGCAGGCGACCAGTGCGGAAACCAACGTACTGAACGTTTCTTCTTCATTGGGACTTCCGTGTCTGGCATTGACGAAATTTGTGGAAGGAAGTCCTATCGCTTCCTTTATTCAGCGCGAACTGCGGAAACGGAATATTTCTTACGAAGGACTGACTGTCCCGCAGGGCGGCCCCTGGGGCTTCCGGCATCAGTTCAATATTGCGGATTCCGGCTTCGGACTCCGTGCCGCAAGGGTGTGGAATGACCGTTCCGGTGAAGTCGGCAGAACGCTTTCGGCATCGGATTTCGATCTGGACAGGATCTTCGGAACAGAAGGTGTCTCGATCCTTCACATTTCCGGTCTGATCGCAGCCATGAGTGAAGAGACCACGAAATGCTGTGTGGAGATTGCAAAAAAAGCAAAAGAATACGGCACCCTGATCTCCTTTGACCTGAATTACCGCGCGAGCTTCTGGGAAAACCGTGAAGAGGAGCTGACAAAAGCCTTTCAGGAAATTGCCTCTCTTTCCGACATTCTGATCGGAAATGAAGAGGATTTCCAGCTTTGTCTCAGCATCCGCGGACCCGAGGCGGGCGGAAAAGATCTGGAAAGCAAGATCGAAAGCTTCCGTCAGATGATCCTCGAAGTGCAGAAGACTTATCCGGATGCAAAGGTCTTTGCCACAACGCTTCGCGAAGTGATCTCCGCAAACCGCAATCTCTGGGGCGCGATCATGCTCACCGGCGGAGAGTGGTATATCGAAGAGCCGCGTGAGATCGATATTCTCGACAGGATCGGCGGCGGCGACGGATTCACCGGCGGACTTCTGTACGGAATTCTGCAGGGCTATGAACCGCAGAAATGGATCAGACTCGGCTGGGCTGCCGGCGCGCTTGCGACGTTCAGTCTCAATGATTACGCAGAACCTGCAGACGAAAAGCAGCTTCTTGATATCTATGCGGGAAATGCCCGGGTACAGCGCTGACAAACCGAAAACAAACTGAATCAGAGGAACAGGAATATGAAACAGGCGGATATCGGAATGGTCGGTCTTGCCGTAATGGGCTCCAACCTTGCAAAAAACATGGAATCCAAAGGTTTCACGGTCGCAGTATATAACCGGGAACCGGAAATGACCGACGCATTCATGTCATCAAATGCGGGAAAAAACTTCATTTCTTCATACAGCTATGAGGATCTGATCAGAAACATCAGAAGTCCCAGAGTGGTCTTCCTGATGATCCGTGCGGGAAAACCGGTCGATGAAGTCATCGAAACGCTTCTTCCTCTTCTTGACGAAGGCGACATCATCGTGGACGGCGGAAACAGCAATTTTGAAGACACCATGAGAAGGACAGCCTTTGTGGAATCGCAGGGAAAGCTGTTCATCGGCACCGGTGTTTCAGGCGGAGAAGAGGGCGCATTGAACGGCCCCTCCATGATGCCCGGCGGATCAAAAGCTGCGTGGGAGAGGGTCAGACCGATCTTCCAGTCGATCTGCGCAAAAACAGAGGACGGCAGTCCCTGCTGCGACTGGGTCGGAGAAAACGGTGCCGGTCATTTTGTCAAAATGGTGCATAACGGCATCGAATACGGAGACATGGAACTGATCTGTGAGTCCTATCAGCTGATGCGGATGCTTCTTCGCATGAATGATGAAGAAATGTCCGGTATCTTCAAGGAATGGAACAAAGGCAGCCTGAATTCCTATCTGATTGAGATCACAGGCGACATTCTTGCCTATAAAGACACAGACGGCGAACCGCTCGTGGAACATATTCTGGACACTGCGGGTCAGAAGGGCACCGGCAAATGGACCGGCATCTCCGCACTGAATGAGGGTGTGCCGCTGACGCTGATCTCCGAAGCTGTTTTTGCAAGATGTCTTTCCGCCATGAAAGAGGAACGTCTGGAGGCTTCCGGCATTTTCGGACGCACTGTCCCAGAATTTAAAGGAGACAAAGGTCAGCTGATCTCCGACATGGAAAAAGCCCTGTACGCAAGCAAGATCATCTCTTACGCACAAGGCTATACACTCATGCAGACAGCGGCAGGATCATACGGCTGGAATTTAAACTACGGCGGGATCGCACTGATGTGGAGAGGCGGCTGCATTATCCGGAGCGCATTTCTCGGTAAGATCCGGGAAGCGTTTGATCATAACCCCGAACTTCACAACCTGCTTCTGGATCCTTATTTTAAAAGTACGATCGAAGAACTGATCCCGTCGCTCCGTAAGGTCGTCTGTACCGCCATGGAATACGGAATTGCGATCCCGGCGATGGCAGCAGCACTGACCTTCTTCGACGGATATACGACCGAAAAGCTTCCCGCAAACCTTCTTCAGGCGCAGCGAGACTATTTCGGCGCGCACACCTATGAAAGACTGGACTGTGAGCGTGGCAGATTCTTCCATACGAACTGGACCGGCCACGGCGGCGATACCGCAGCCACGACCTATAATGCATGATCGGGCAAAGAACCCTTTGCCCGATCACATCTGAAACCAGTATTTCTGAGGCAGCGGACTGAAATCAGTTTCCGCTGTCTTTTTCATTATTCGAAAACGCCGCCTCAAAATCGTTCACGCTCTTCATCGCATTGCAGAAAAGAATTCCGTAAACTCCGTTTGGTGTTTTGCTGAGCTTCCAGCCGTCTTTCGTTTTCTCCAGTTCAAATGCGACCGTCACCTTGGAGACCGGTTTGTTATTCATAGCGGAAAACTCCGATGCTGCGGCAGTCAGTTTTTCGATCAGCAGATTCTCATCCCTTTTTTCGCCGTGCAGAGCAGCGACCAGCGAATCCTTGAAGTAATCCGTCAGGACCTGCAGGACCATGTCGTGTGCATCGATATATTCAAATGCCACAGGGATCATGGAAACGTATTTTCCGCTCTCATCCTTTCCTGTCTTGCCTTTTCCGATTGAAAAACGGATCTCTTTCGCCGCGGATCCGATAATGCTCATCAGTTCCTCATTATTACCGAATTCATTCAGATAAGCTTCTTCTTCGCTTCCGGCGTCTGCCGACTCATTCAGAACAAAGGAGCTCATAGCCTTCGTATCAAAGTTCTGAAGCGCTTCACAGTAGGACTGCACCGTATCCTCAGGCTTCTTTCCGCATGCTGACAGTGACAGACAAATGACCGATAAAACAAAAACCACGATGATCTTTTTCATGTTGACAACTCTCCATTCCGTTTGAAAGAAAGCAGATACCGGTACCTGCCTTCCTTCCTGTGATTGTACGCCTCCGACGGCTTCCTGTCAAACAGGATTTCTCTATTTTCCGTTCTTCCGGGCCGAGACGGATAGTTCATTCACAGCCAGCGGATCGCGAAGCAGAAGACCTGTCTGCTTTCAGGAAAAC
>JAZUFC010000266.1:0-5106 GCA_045640465.1 Lachnospiraceae bacterium
ATCCCTGCTTTTGTCAAGATAAATCTGCTTCTCTTATGAAAGAAGATGACTCTCCCGAAGATATCTGCAGAGTCAAAACAGACTTTTCATTTCGGTTTTCTCTGTGAAGAAAGAAATATAAAGCAGCATAGAAAAAGAAAAATATGAAAATTCCCTGTTTCCGGTCACTGAGCTGTAAGAGACATGGAAAGATTACGGTTATGAGAGTCAAATGAAGCAATAGAGCCGTAAAAATTTGAAAAGATTACGGTTACGGGAGTCAGATGAAGCGTTGAAACCGTAAAGTTTTGAAAAGATTACGGTTACGGGAGTCAGATGAAGCGTACAAACCGTAAGATGTGTGGAAAGGTTACGGTTACGGGAGCCAAATGACGCGTTGAAACCGTAAAGTTTTGAAAGGATTACGGTTACGGGAGCCAAATGACGCATAGAAACCGTAAGCAGCTTGGAAAGGTTACGGTTACACAAGCCGAAAGAAGAAATGAAACCGTAAAGGGTTGAAAGAATTATGGCTACAGAAGTGAAATGAGATCTTGGAACCGTAAGAGTCATAGAAAGACTACGGTTACGGTAATTAGATGTAACATTGGAACCATAAAGGCTTGAAAGGATCATAGCTGCAGAGGTGAGATGGGGCTTGGAAATACGCTGCCCGAAAGAGAAAACTGAATGAGAACGGCATGGAAAAACAGATTTTCGAAATTTCCCGGTTCCCGGTTCCGAAGCGGTCTGTCTGAATTGATAGTATGTGAGGCAGGAAACGCATAAAGAACAGGAGACTGTGTCCGGAAAAGACAACGGAAAACGCTCATTACATATCGGTATTGTGCTTGGACTAATCCGGTGGTACAATATGATATCAGGGTCAGAAGGTCGAGCGCGGAGCACGAAGCGGTGCGATATCAAAGCTGACTCAAAAGGCCGAGTGCGGCGGGAAAAGAAACGAAAATGGCAGAGGTGTACATTTTTCATCAGGAAGACGGTACCAACTCCGTAATACTTCCGGAGGAATATATAGAATTTTTTGCGGAGTCTATGGAAGATCAGTGATGAACCGGCGATCCGCATTAACTGCTGTGCGTTTCACAAACGGATCTGCTGCAGGAATACAGCAGACTGTTTTCAAAACAGGAAAAGGAGCGAAAAAGATGAAAGCAATACTGACAGTAATCGGAAAAGACAAGGTGGGAATCATTGCGGCGGTCTGCGTTAAGCTCGCGTCCTTCAACGTGAATGTGCTGGATATCTCCCAGACGATCATGCAGAACAACTTCACTATAGTGATGGTGGTGGATGTCACACAGGCCTCTCTTTCATTCAAGGAAATGCAGGAGGAACTTGCCGCACTCGGAAAAGAGATGGATCTTTCCATCCGAATCCAGCGCGAAGAGATCTTTGATGCCATGCATACGATCTGAAACGGGAGAGTGAATATATGCTGAATCAGAAGGACATACTTGAAACGATCGATATGATCGAGCAGCAGCACCTGGACATCCGTACGGTAACGATGGGGATCTCCCTTCTTTCCTGTGCCGATGCGGCTCCGGAGAAAGCCTGCGCGAAAATATATGAAAAGATCTGCCGTGAGGCGGAAAAACTGGTTCCGGTCTGTGAGGAGATCGAAACGGAATTCGGTATACCCATCGTCAACAAGCGGATCTCGGTGACGCCGGTTTCTATGGTTGCGGCGGCGTCGGACGCAGAGGATTATGTCTGCTTTGCGAAAGCGCTGGACAGAGCTGCAAAGACATGTCATGTCGATTTTATCGGCGGCTTTTCCGCACTTGTTCAGAAAGGTATGACAGAAGCGGATAAAAAGCTGATCCGCTCCATTCCGGAAGCGCTGAAAGAGACGGATCTGGTCTGCTCCTCTGTCAATGTCGGTTCCACAAAGGCCGGCATCAATATGGATGCAGTGAAGCTTCTCGGGCAGATCGTAAAAGAGACTGCAGAAAAGACAAAGGATAAAGACGGTCTCGGCTGTGCTAAGCTTGTGATCTTCTGCAACGCGGTGGAGGACAATCCGTTTATGGCAGGTGCTTTCCACGGAACGGGCGAAGCGGAGAAGGTGATCAATGTCGGTGTTTCCGGCCCGGGCGTTGTGCATCATGCTTTGAAGAGCTGCCGGAACGAAAGCATGGATATCGTGGCGGAGACGATCAAAAAGACCGCGTTCCGTATTACCCGTATGGGTCAGCTGGTCGCGAAGGAAGCGTCCGAACGGCTGAATGCACCGTTCGGCATTGTGGACCTCTCACTGGCACCGACACCCGCAAAGGGGGATTCCGTTGCAAGGATCCTCGAGGAAATGGGACTCGAAGTCTGCGGCACGCACGGAACCACGGCTGCGCTGGCGCTTCTGAATGTTGCGGTCAAGAAGGGCGGTATCATGGCATCTTCTTCCGTCGGCGGTCTTTCAGGCGCGTTTATTCCGGTATCCGAGGGCGAAGGTATGATCGCAGCGGCCAGAGAAGGCACACTCTGCATCGACAAGCTGGAAGCAATGACCTGTGTCTGTTCCGTGGGTCTTGATATGATCGCAGTACCCGGAGAAACGCCTGCGGAAACGATCTCCGCGATCATTGCGGATGAAGCCGCGATCGGTATGGTCAACAGCAAAACAACGGCAGTGCGTCTGATTCCCGCACCCGGGAAGAAAGTCGGCGATACCGTCGAGCTCGGCGGCCTTTTGGGAAGCGCACCCGTCATGCCGGTACATTCGGCAAAGAGTACGGATTTTGTAAACCGCGGAGGCAGGATCCCTGCACCGATGCAGAGTCTGAAGAACTGATATTACGGAGAAGAGCATGCAGCTGAAAGATTTTCTGACAGAACGACAGATCAAAAGAGCAGAGAAGACCTTCAGATGGGGTGAGGTTCAGAACCTGACTGTCACGGAAAAAGAAAACAGCATATTTCTGAATGCCGTCGTCGGATTTTATGAAAAAAGAAATGTCAGCTGTCTGATCCGGAACGGAAAACCTTCCGGAATGATCTGCAGCTGCGGATACTGCAAAGAATACAGCTACTGCGATCATGCCGCAGCTCTCCTTTACGCATATAATGCAAAGAAAGAAGCGGCACGCCGGGAAGAGGAGCAGAGAAAAAAAGAGCTTGATGAAATGAAGCGGCGGACTCTTGCAAAAAAGATCCGTCCGTTTTCGAAAAAAGACGCAGAGCACAGCTATTTTGATCTGGACAGTGTTTTTTCCGATTTTGTGTTTTATGATCTTGACGTGGAGGAAGCAAAGAGACTGTCCGCAGAAAAAAAGCTCCGTACGGATATCTCCTGCTATTACAGCTACAGGCCGGAGGTGGAAGGCCTTACCCTGCGGGCGGATAACAGCGAGGCTCTGATCGAGATCTCTGCGGAAGAACGGCTGAATATATACTGCAGAGTTCCGCGCTGCAGCTGTGCATACCGCGGTTATCAGTATAGGCCGGAGGGAAATGAGCTCTGCATCCATACGCTTTCTCTTCTTCTGGAAACAGACCGTTATCTTTCCGAACATGCAGTCGGCGATGCAACGGACAGAACGGCGGATATTTTCCTTCGGTCCGTTCAGGGAATCGGTTCTATAGATCGTGAAAACAGCGGAACCGGGAGCATCAGGCTGATCCCCCGTCTGATACTGGAGAATGGCAGCCTGTCCCTTTCATTCCGGATCGGAAAGGAAAAGCTCTATGCGGTCCGGAATGTGACGTCACTTGTACAGGCAGTTGAAAAAAAGGAAAGTATGACGTTCGGAAAAGATCATGGGATCGATTTTTCGACGGATAGCTTCGATGAAAAGAGTGAAGCGGTCTTCCAGATGATCCGCGAGAAAGTGGATGCCGTTCAGCAGATCATTGACCGTGAGGCGGAAAAATACTGGAATTACAGGAATATCGCGACCCTTTCTTCGGAACTCAGATTAAGAGGATCGGAGCTTGATCGCTTTTTTGAGATCCTTCCGGACTCGGGAGCGGAATTCCTGAATAAGGACGGGGAAGGAAAGAAAAAAGCGATCCCGCTTTATGCGGAAACAAAAGATCCGGAGATCTGTATCCGGGTCGAAAAGTCGGAAGCACGTCAGGAACTGAACGGCGTTCTTGTCAGCGGATCTCTGCCCGAACTGTACCGCGGAGCAAACGGCCGCTGCTATTTTATCGATGAGGATACGGACAGGGCTGTATTTTCAAGAATCTCCGATGAGATGAGCGGCAGGATGGAGATCTTCCTTCGCGGGGGGCTTTCCGGTGATTTCTCTTTCCGGATCGGCCGTTCCAATCTCGGCATGTTTTACAGAGAGGTGCTTCCGAAAATGAAGGAGGCGGCTTCTGTCACGGAGACCGATGCGGAACAGATCGCAGCTATCCTTCCGCCGGAACCAGAGTTTTTTGCGTATCTGGATGCGATTGATAAGCTTCCTGTCTGCGAGTTAAGAGTCCGGTACGGAGACAGGGAGATCTCTTCCGGTGAATTTCTGGGAAGCAGAAATCCCGAGTCTTTCCGCGATCTGCACAGAGAAAAGGATCTGATCGATCTTGCCATGTCCTATTTTCCGTACGCGGACCCGAAGACATTCCTGCTTCATTTCGGTCCGGATCCGGATCCGGATAAGGTATTCCGGATGCTCGACGAAGGCGTTCCGGCACTTGCGGCTTTGTGCGAGGTGCAGACAACGAACCGGTTCGATGCTCTGCGGGTAAAAAAGAGCATGAAGCTGAAGATGGGTGTGTCCGTGGATTCGGGTCTTCTGAATCTGACGGTCTCATCGGAGGATATCTCCAGGGAGGAACTGCTGGAGATCTTAAAAAGCTACCGGGAGAAGAAAAAGTATCACCGTCTGAGAAACGGCGGCTTTATCCGTATCGATGAGGATGTTGAAAGGCTCTATACCTTAAAGCAGGGACTGGATCTGAATGATAAAAAGTTCCTGGAGGAGAATATTGCCGTCCCTGCCTATCGTGCGCTCTATCTGGATCACATGATGGGACAGTTTGAAGAGATCTACCAGAACCGCGACCGGCATTTCCGGAACCTGATCAAGGAATTCAAGACCGTGGAGGATTCGGAATTTGAGGTGCCGGAGTCTCTTGCAGGTGCGCTGAGAAGCTACC
>JAZUFC010000267.1:0-3738 GCA_045640465.1 Lachnospiraceae bacterium
TCACAAAACGGTTCGGCACAAACATCGCCAACGATTCCATCAATTTATATCTGGACAAGGGCGTGATCATGTCGCTTCTCGGAGAAAACGGCTCCGGAAAGACGACGCTGATGAACATGCTGTCCGGAATCTATTTTCCCGATGAAGGGCAGATCCTGATCGACGGAAAGCCGGTCACGATCACTTCTCCCCAGGATGCCTTTGAACATAAGATAGGCATGATCCACCAGCACTTCAAGCTGGTAGATGTATTTACCGCTGCCGAGAATATTGTACTCGGCCTGAAAGAAGAAAAATTCGATATGAAGGCGGCAACCGCCAGAATACAGGATATATGTGATAAGTACGGCTTTCAGATCGATCTGAAAAAGAAGATCTACGAAATGTCCGTATCGGAAAAGCAGACGGTAGAGATCGTAAAGGTCCTTTACCGCGGCGCAGATATACTGATACTTGATGAACCTACCGCGGTCCTGACTCCGCAGGAGATCGAGAAGCTGTTTTTCGTGCTCCGTGCGATGCGTCAGAACGGCAAGGCCATCATTCTGATCACGCATAAGCTGAACGAAGTGCTTGCGGTCTCGGACGTTGTGGCAGTTCTTCGGAAAGGACAGCATATCGCCACCGTCAGGACTGCGGAAACAGACGAGCAGAAGCTGACCGAGATGATGGTCGGCCATGCCGTAAAGCTCGACATCAACAGGACCGAACCGGAAGATCCGAAACCCCGTCTCACAATTAAGGATCTGACCTTCCGCGACAAGGACGGCCTGTACAAGCTGGAGGGGATCACGTTCACCGCAAACGGCGGCGAGATACTCGGTGTTGCGGGTATTGCAGGCAGCGGACAGAAAGAACTTCTGGAATGTATCGCCGGTCTGAAAACGGCAGAGAGAGGCTCGATCCTTTATACGAAGGAAGGGCAGGAGCCTGCGGAACTCGTCGGAAAGACGCCCATGGAGATCCGGGATGCGGGTGTAGCGCTGGCATTCGTGCCTGAGGACAGACTCGGCATGGGTCTTGTCGGCGGCATGGGCATGACCGAAAACATGATGCTCCGTTCCTGGAACAAAGGCAAGGGCATTTTTGTCAACCGCAAGGATCCTGAGGAGATGGCAGAGAAGGTCCATGATTTCCTGGAGGTCGTCACGCCGGGCATCGATTATCCCGTAAGACGTCTGTCGGGAGGCAATGTCCAGAAGGTACTGGTCGGCCGTGAGATCGAATCGGCACCCTCGGTATTTATGAGCGCTTATGCCGTTCGCGGACTGGATATCAATACCTCCTATGCGATCTACAACCTGATGAACGATCAGAAGGAAAAAGGCACGGCCGTCATTTTCGTCGGCGAGGATCTGGATGTCCTTCTGGAGCTCTGTGACCGTATTCTGGTGCTCTGCGGCGGCAAGGTCTCCGGTATCGTGGATGCCCGGACCGCCACAAAGGAAGAAGTCGGACTTCTGATGACAAAACTCGGCGGAAAGGAGAATTAAAGAAATGAATCCGAAAACACCTTTACTTCGACTGGCTGCCAGAGAGAATATGAGCAAAGGCAGGATCTGGCTCATCCGCGTGATCGCGCTTCTGATCGCGATCCTGATGGGCTGTCTGATCTTCCTGATCGCCGATGCAAATCCCTTTACTGCTTACGGAACGATCATTTCCGGTGCTTTGGGTAAAAAATCCGGTCTGAGACAGGTCGCAAAGAATGCGATCCCGCTTCTCGGTACCGCACTTGCACTGGCACCCTGCTTCAAGATGAAATACTGGAACATCGGTGCGGAAGGTCAGATCACCATGGGTGCTATGGGTACAGCACTGATAGCTTTGAATCTGGCAAAGGTAATGCCTTCGCCGCTTCTTCTGACGCTGATGGCCATATCCGCAGTGCTTTTCGGTGCATTGTGGTCCATGATCCCCGCGTTCTTCAAGGCGCGCTGGGGCACCAACGAGACCCTGTTCACCCTGATGATGAACTATATCGCCATCGGTATCGTCGGATGGCTGCAGGGCGGACCGTGGGAAGGAAAGCCCGGTTCCCAGATTATCCCCAATTTTGACAGCAGCGCTGTTCTGCCGAAGGTTTTCGGCGTTCACATCGGATGGATCTTCGTTCTGATCCTGACGGTCGTGATCTTTGTATACATGAAATATACCAAGCACGGCTTCGAGATCGCCGTTCTCGGTGAATCGGAAAATACCGCCATGTATTCCGGCATGAACGTAGCCAGAGTCACCGTCCGTACAGCAGCGCTTTCAGGTGCGATCTGCGGTCTGGTAGGCTTCATGCTTTCCTCCGGTACGAACCAGACGCTCTTCAGCGACATCGCTGCGGGCGACGGCTTTACCGCGATCACCGTATGCTGGCTGGCACAGCTCAATCCGTTTGTCATGGTCGCCATTTCCATCATACTCGGTATTCTTGCGAAGGGTGCAAGCACACTGCAGACAAGTCTTGCCATCCCGTCATCGATCTCCGATATTCTGACGGGCATCATTCTTCTCTGCATGCTGGGCTGCGAGTTCTTTATCAGGTATCGCGTGATCTTCCGCGGACACGGTGAAAAGGAGGAGTAAAGTATGAATTTCAATCTGATAGCGCTGATCAAAGCCGCCGTGATCAACGGTACGCCTCTTCTGTACGGAACCTCGGGCGAGATCCTGACGGAAAAGTCCGGCAACCTGAACCTCGGTGTTGAAGGCCTCATGTATATGGGCGGCGCCTTCGGACTGGCAGCCGCATTTGTTTACGGCAATGCGGCAGGTGAATCCGCAAGCGGTTTCGTAGCGGTGCTTCTTGCGCTTCTTGCGGCATTTGCAGCCGGTGTGTTCGGCGCACTGATCTTCAGTTTCCTGACGATCACCCTTCGTGCCAATCAGAACGTGACCGGTCTTGCGCTTACCATCTTCGGTACCGGCGTCGGGCAGTTCGTGGGCGAACTGATGCGTCTGAAGGTCGGCGGAAATGTATCCATCAGCAATGCTCTGAAGGATGCATTTGCAGGCTCCATCTTCCCGGAAGCGATGCAGAACATTCCCGTGATCGGACCTCTGCTTTTCAGCTACAATATCTTTGTTTATATCGGTTTCGCAGTCACGGTGCTGATGGCTGTCATGATGAATAAGACACGCACCGGTCTGTATCTGCGTGCGGTGGGAGAATCTCCCGCAACTGCGGATGCCGACGGTATCAACGTCATCCGTTACAAATATCTGGCAACGATCATCGGCGGCGGTATCTCAGCCGTGGGCGGCATGGTCTATACCATGACGATCGCAGGCTCTGTATGGAACCATACAGGACTCAGCGGCGAAGGCTGGGTCGCTGTGGCACTCGTCATCTTCTGTCTCTGGAAACCGCTCAATGCGGCATGGGGCTCTGTACTGTTCGGCGCTCTTCTGATCCTGTATCTGCGCCTGCCTCTGCCCTTCATTCCGACACAGATCTACAAGGTGGTACCGTATATCTTTACTGCGATCGTACTGATCATCGTATCCCTGCGTCAGCGCAGAGAGGATCAGCCTCCGGCAGCGCTTGGTCTTCCCTACTTCAGAGAAGAAAGATAAAACCGCAGAAAGCCATACACAACAAGAACGCAGCAGCCGTCCGGCTGCTACGTTCTTGTTGTGTATAAGGGAAAGATCAGTATCTCCAGAAGGTGTCATCGCTCTTTCCGGGATAGAAATTGATCTGGTGTGCAGGAGTGTTTTCCATCAGGAAACGGATGATCTCCTCTT
>JAZUFC010000268.1:0-5892 GCA_045640465.1 Lachnospiraceae bacterium
TTTAATAATCCGAGTGCTGTTTCCAATGTAACCGTGTTCTGCATATCGTCCCTCCTTTTTTTCGTGTATTTTAGCACAGACCCGGGCATTAGGCAAGAATCCCGATAAGAACATAGTGCACCGGAAACAGGTATTTTGTACAAAGATGATAGTTTTGCGTACAAAAGCCTGTTGAAAGAGGTCTGCAAATATGATACAAAAGAATCATTAAAGAGGGTCTGACTGCAAAGCCGCGGTCCGGGACTTGCTCTCAGACAATATAAGGAAATCAGGAAAGAGGTAAAGCTATGGCAGATGTGATTCGTGAGATTCCCGCAAATCCCGAACAGAAGGGACTTGCAACCTATATTCCCCATGTGGTCTATTCCAAGGTAGACGGATATGAACTGGCTCTTGAGATCCTGCAGCCCTACGGCGGCCGCGATTTTGCAAGACCCGGTCAGCCCCTTCCGCCGCCGAAAAAGAGATTCCCCGTCGTGATCTTCCTTCAGGGAAGCGGCTGGGCTTCGCCCAACTACTGCACACATTTTGCACAGCTTGCACAGTTCGCACAGGCAGGCTTCGTCACCGTCAGTATCGCTGAACACCGCAATATCTTCAAAGGCGTTCCGGCTCCGGCATTCCTCGTTGACTCCAAAACTGCGATCCGCTTCCTGCGTGCGCATGCGGATGATTACTGCATCGATCCCGACCGCATCTGCTTTTTCGGTTCTTCCTCAGGCGGAAATACCGCACAGCTTGTCGGCGTGACCGGTGATGATCCCAGATACAAAACAGAAGAATACGCTGAGTATTCCGATTCTGTACAGGCTGTTGTCAGCTGCTTCGGTCCCTCCGATATGGAGCTGATGTTCGCAGATCAGGGCAACCCGATGGACGAGATGCGTCATCACATGCGTGACGGTTTCATCGGAAAAGACGGTGATCCCCAGATCCTCGCAGAAATGAGCCCGATCCGCATCCTTGAAAAAGGCAAAAAGTATCCGCCCATGCTCCTGATGCACGGCACGGCAGACCGCGTTGTTCTTCCGTTCCAGAGCGACAACATGTACAAGGCTTATATCGAAGCAGGCGGCGAAGCAGAACTGATCCATGTTCCGGATGCTCCGCATGACGGTTCCTTCTGGGGTCCCGCTTCCTTTGCAGAGATCCTTGCTTTTGCAACCAGACAGCTGAATCCGTAACTGTTACATCAGGCTGTGATCAAAGAGCCGGTGTCCCGAAAGAGCATTACAATGTTCTTCCGGGGCACCGGCTCTTTTTGTTGCACAAGGGGTTCAGTGGCCAACGGGCCAGACTCTGACTTCGTGCTTGCAAAGTGCCCTTTTGGGTACGAGGAGGCACTTGCAAATTCTTTTTTTGAGAGCCCGGCAGGGATCTCATCTCATACAATATCGGGATCCAGCAGGAAGTCGATTATATTGATATTCAGGATCCCGTTATCATCATACCAACGTTTGCGGATATCATGCCTGACGATAATTTTGGGGAAAGAATCGCCGGTCAAACCGAAAGGCTTGTTTTCGGTAATGGACTTTTCCCGGCTGCTGATTCTGACCATGCAGGGGACCTGCCGAACTTCAGTCTGTGCAGATCAGTCAGTTGTAATTCCCGCACACAGATGGTATACTGTAGCCAGCAGTAAGAGAATCCCTACGGAGGCGAATTATGAATAAGAGAACAAGAGCATTAAATGCATTGAACGGACTCCCGGTAGATCATGTGCCGGTCGGTTTCTGGTTCCATTTTTCGGGTGAGGAAGCGGAAGGTCAGGGCTGCGTGGATGCCCATATCAAATATTATAAGGAGACTGATCTCGATATCATGAAGATCATGAGCGACGGCTTCGTTTATCCGATCCCCCCGCTCCATGATGTCAGTGACATCGCAGCGTTAAAGCCTCTTGACAGGGACCATCCTTTTATCCGCGGACAGGTGGAGCGTGCAAAAGCGATTACCGCCGCCATGGGCGAAGAATGTTTCATCATGTACACGGTCTTCGCACCTTTCGCGTGCCTTCGGGACGGTGCAAAGCCGGTCGGTGTCGATGACAAAAAGATCATGAAATTCCTTCATCAGGACGTCAACGCTGTCATGAAAGGGCTGGATGCGATCGCTGAAACGTCTGCACTTTTAGCGGAGCTTCTCATCACCGAAGGCGGCTGCGACGGTATCTACTACAGTGTACAAGGCAGCGAAAAAAGCCGTTTTACACCGAAGCAGTATGAAAAGTTCATCCGTCCGAGCGATCTTCGCGTACTGGAGCACGCAAACCGCTATTCGGATTATAACGTTCTCCACATGTGCGGTTGGGCCGGCAATTCGAACCAGCTTGAGGTCTGGCAGGATTATCCGGCAAAGGCTGTGAACTGGGCAGTCTTCGTCGAAGGCTTATCCTTATACGAAGGCCGGTATTTCGTCGGCGGCAGACCCGTTCTGGGCGGTTATCAGACCCTTTGGGACGGAAACGGCCACACCGGCATTATTTATAACGGTACGAAGGAAGAAATTCAGGCTTATACGAGAGATCTGATCTTAAACTACGGCAAGCTCGGCTTAATGCTCGGCGGCGACTGCACGGTCGATGCGGATATCGACTGGGAGCACATCAAATGGATCGTGGAAGCTGCAAGAGAGATCTGAGAAAACAGCCTGCGGTTAATATAGTATATTTTATACCTTATCAGACAACTGTATTCAGGAGGAAAAAATGATCTACAGAACGATCTTATTTATTATTGCGGCAGCATTGCTGATCGCCGCGCTTCTGCTTTCAAAAGGCGAGACCGGATGGCTCTATACCTTTGAAAGAGCCGCATATAAGGACAAATTACAGTATGCGAAATTTTTAGGCAGAATTCTGGCATATATTGCGCTTGCGATGATAGTGAGCGGTCTGGCCTCATTTCTGAATCTCACGCTGGCGGTCATTCTGCTGATCGCGGGAGTGATCGCATCCATAGTATATTGCGTGAAAAAAGCACCGGACTATTATAAATGATGCCGATTCGCAAACCGCAGGATGCCGCCCTCCGTATCGTCAGAGGGCGGCATCCTTCTTATTAATTCTAAATTTCTCAGGAGATCGACACCATGCTGAAAGCAACCGTACTTGTTGACAACACACCCGATGCAGGCCTTGCCGGTGAATGGGGACTTGCGATCTTTATCGAATATGACGGCCGCCGTATTCTTCTGGATGCAGGCTGCTCCCCGCTTCTCATGACAAATGCGGAAAAGCTTGGTATCGACCTTCGAACTGTTGATGCCGGTGTTCTTTCGCACGCGCATTACGACCACTCGCTGGGGCTTTCTGCATTCTTTGAATACAACAGCACGGCATCCTTCTATATCCGCGAATCTGCCGCCGAAAACTGCTATTCGCGCCGCGGGTTCATTCATCGCTATATCGGACTGCCGAAAGGCATCACATCAACATACAAGGAGCGTTTCATCCGGGTCTCCGGCGATGTCACACTCTTCCCCGGAGTCTTTCTGATTCCGCACAGGACGTGCGATTTCACCGGCGTCGATACCGCAAAAAACATGATGCGGTTTGAAAATCACCGCTATATCCCGGATGACCTTTCACACGAGCAGAGTCTTGTGTTTGACACCGCGGAAGGTCTCGTCATTTTCAACTCCTGCTCTCACGGCGGTGCCGACCGGATCGTTGCCGAGATCCGCGATACCTTCCCGGATAAACCGATCCTTGCGATGATCGGCGGCTTTCATTTATCACATTCAAATGACGCCGAGATCCTCCGGATGAGCGCTGCCTTAGAGCACTCCGGCGTCCGGAAGATCTATACCGGACACTGTACCGGCGACCACGCCTATCAGGTCATGAACAGATACTTTAACGGCAATGTGACGCAGCTGAAATGCGGTCTGGAAATCGAATTCAGATAAAGAAGAAGGGGCATTATATTTCCGGGCGGTCACTGATACCGGAGCGGAAGCTCCATTCTGTTATCCTCCAGCAGTTTCCGGTCCTTCAGGATCTCCTGCGCTTTTCCGTCCGCTGCGATCTGACCGTCGGAAAGCAGGATCACCCGGTCACAGGTATCCAGGATCATGTCCAGATCATGGGACGTGATGATCTTGGTATTCGGAAGCGAACGGATGGTATTGATAATGACACGCCGGTTGAAGGGATCCAGTGCAGACGTCGGTTCATCCATCAGCATGACCTCCGGGTCTGCTGCCAGTACTGCTGCGATCGCAGCCATTCTCTTCTCTCCGCCGGAGATCTTGTGATTATACCGGTTTTTCATTTCTGAAATTCCCAGCTTTTCAAGGACCTCATCAGTCTTCTTCTCCGCTTCTTCCCTGCTCATGCCGTAATTCAGCGGTCCGAACATGATATCCTCGCGTACCGTCGGCATAAACATCTGATTATCGGAGTTCTGCAGAACAAAACCCAGCTTTTTCCGGATCACAGCCAGATTCCCGCGGTTCACTTCCAGAGAATCCACGGTGATTGACCCGCTGTAAGGCATCAGCCCGAGAAGGACCTTCATCAGGGTCGATTTCCCCGCGCCGTTTGCACCGATCAGTCCCACGGCTTCACCGTCCCGGATCTGAAACGACAGATCACGAAGGATCGGCTGTCCTTTTTCATATTCGGCTGAAACATGCTGTAAAACGATCATCTGAAACCTCCCGTTACGATCCTGCCGATCAGTCCGGCTGCATTGACAAAACGGAAAAGCACAAACAGACATACAAGGATCAGAGCGTAAAGCCAGTCGCGCTGTTCTGCTTTTTTTGTGTCTGCATAATGAAATGCTCCGTGAAAGCCTCTTAACTGCATGGAGGAATACAATTCATCTGCCCGGTCCATGCTTCTTAAGATCAGCTGACCGAGAAACGATCCCCACGCAGAAAAATGGATGCCGCGCTGACCGGGTGCACGAAGCCTGTAGGCTGTGTTCATGACAGACACCTCTTCGATCATTACCGAAATATAGCGGTATGTCAGAAGCAGAAGGGTCACCAGCAGATTCGGAACACGGATCTTTCTGAGTGCCGAGCAGATCTGATCGATCGGTGTTGTCGAGATCAGAAGGAAGGATGCCATCAGGCTGAAAACACCCTTCATCATCAGTGTCAGGCACGAGACCACACCTCCTGATACCGCAGTCTTTCCGATATACAGAAGCGGCTCCCTGTCAAAAAAGGGATTCAGAACGCCTACCGCACACACGAGCGGCAGAACGATCCGCAGCTTGTAAAAACAGGTACGCACGGGGATCCCGCTCAGTCCGAACAGAAACAGCGGATACAGGATCATCATGATGAGTCCGCTGAAATCATATTTTCCGAAAGATACGGTCACCAGAATATATGCAATTGTCACGATCAGCTTTGATAACGGGTGCAGTTCATGAACAAACGAATCCATTGCCGCCAGTTCATCCATCTGCCTGAGTTCCGAAGCTGCATGATCGATCTTACTCATTCAGTTTTTCTTTCTTTTTCTTTCGAAGTGCCTTTCCGAGAAGACATACGCCCGCTGCCGCTGCCGCCACGATCGCCGAACCGATCAGGCCGGATACCGATGTACCTGCCTTGCTGTCGCTTTCCGAAAATCCGTAATCCGGCAGGAAGGACGTCTTATCCTGAAGATCCGCTGCGGCTTCATAAATTTCACCGTCTTTTCCGTAATCCTCTTCGTCAAGGCCCATGTTTTCTTCATAACCGGCTTCTTTGTTTCCGAACAGTGCCCATTCGAGTCCGTCCGGATTGCCGCTGGCAAACAGAGAAAGTGCGCCGCCCACGAACAGCACGATCACACCGAGGATCAGGATCGTGGCTTTGAACGAACGTTTTCCCGTCATCCCGCCTTCCTGCGAAGGGGCTCCCCTGATAAGCTCCGGTCTGGAGTCG
>JAZUFC010000269.1:0-13562 GCA_045640465.1 Lachnospiraceae bacterium
GCTGATGGAAGAGGGCTGCGCGGGAACGCGTACGCCTGCGCCGTCGTGCATGCTCACAAGCTCGGACGCAACCGGTTTGTCGATGTAGTGGCGGGACTTTGCGCGATGCTTGACGAACATGTCCATTTCCACGCCGTGGCCAAAGGCTTCGTGCGCGATGAGGCCGGTGATGGACGGGGCGGTGATGATGTCGTAAACGCCCGGTTCGATGAGTTCCGCGGTGAGCAGTTCTTCAGCGAGATGGGCAAGTTCCGCAGTCTTTCCTTCCATGATGTCCAGAGCGGTTTCCGTGCTGTTCGCAGCGGCGGGAACCATGGCCTCCTGCATGACATCGCCCTCGCGGGCCACGGCCATGCCGTACATGGAGCACCAGGAATAGTGCTGGGAGAGGTCGCGGTTTGCGGAGATGAACATGGCGGAGGTCTCATAGGTCTCCATCATCATGATAGCCTGGATGACCTTGTCCGATGCCGCATGAACGCGGTCGCGAAGATCCGTCATGCGTTCCACAAGCTCCTGAACGGTCAGTGCTTTGCCGCTTTCCGGACGCTCAAAATGCTGTATGCAGGGCTCGTCCTTTAAGATGCCGGCGTCCACGTGGGTGTTTTCCAGCTCCGGTGCCAGTGTCAGTTCGCGGACGATGCTTTCCTCGATGTCCTCGATGGTTTCCGCGGTAATATCGGAGAAGGAATACTCGGAATAGATCTTGCCGTTGTAGACCTTGGCGACAAAGCCGCACTGCTTCTCGCGGGTGTCGGACACCGTGGTGGAAGAGGTGGTGACGGAGACGCGCTTGCCGGTCACCTGCTTGCCGAGGACGGACGCGTACGGATACTTTTTCAGAAGTCGCTGCACAAGCTCCCGGCAGAGATCATGCCGCGACTGTAAATACGTTGAGTACATGGGAAACTCCTTATGGTATTGATAATTGTATTGTAGCATAATTTTGAAAAGATGGGGAGGAAATGTCGGAATGGGTGAAAATGAAGAGAAATGTCAGGATAGCGGAAGATCAGTACGAAAAGTATGAGAAAATGATTGAAAACAGGACAAAAAATCAGGAAATATGATTGACAAGCGGGGGTTGGTTCGCTATAATAAACGTTGCATTCCTCGATAGCTCAATGGTAGAGCATCCGGCTGTTAACCGGAGGGTTGTAGGTTCGAGCCCTACTCGGGGAGTTTTGAATGTCCAAAAACATTCAAATGATGAATTTTTCATCTGCGCCCGTAGCTCAGTTGGATAGAGCATGCGCCTTCTAAGCGCAGGGTCGGGGGTTCGAATCCCTTCGGACGCATTCATAGAAATTGTTGAAGAGAGCGCTGAGGCGCTCTTTTTTGTTTTATATATTTCCGTTTTTTCGAAAACACTTTGCTGCTCTCAAACGTTATAAGAGTGAAAACCACAGGAAAGGAGGGTGCCATGATCGCAAAACTGTATACCGTGTACCGGACCGAGCTGATCAGATACTGCTGCATGATATGCGGAAACGTCGATGATGCCGAAGATCTGCTGCAGGAGACCTTCATGAAGGCACTTTCCAATCTGGATCTTCTGGAAGAATTGGGAGAAAAAGAGCGCCGGGCATGGCTGTATAAGGTGGCAAGGAATCTGTTTTATGACACCTGCCGGAGACAGGCACTGGAGAAGCGCAGCCAGATGCAGGCCGATGATGAAACGGACGGCGGATTCACAGAAGTTGAAACCGCCATGATCCTGTCTCAGCTGCCGCCGGATCTGTCTCAGATCTTTATCAAAAGATACTTTGACGGATACAGTTCAAAGGAACTCGCCGAAGAATACGGGCTGTCGCCATCGGGCATCCGTGCTGCCCTGAGCCGTGCCAGAAAACTCTTAAGAGAAAAACAATATATAACGGAGGATGGATCTCATGAAGAAAAATAAAATGATCAACGCCGCAGTCTGCGATGCCAGAGAAGTTACGGAAGAAAGTCTTGCCGGATATGAAAACATCACCATCAATGCCGCTGCCCTGATCGTTGGAGAACACTCAAAAGAACTGCTGAACAGATACCCTGTGACCATGAATGCGGCTAATGTTCTGGAGATCCCTGACGGACTGGATGTCTCTGTACAGAGTATCAACGGCACAGGAGAGATCGGTCCGGATGCGGACGGAAGCGGCGTTTTCCTGATCGCAAACGGCAAGCTGCACATTGTCGACGGCAGCCGGGATGCATTGAAAAGCTACTACCGGATCCTGGTCAACGGTAAAGTTCTGATGCCTAAAAGCTATGAAGGTCAGTTTCCGAACATTCAGGTGAGCGGCAAGACCGAATACTATCCGGACGGCGCATCTATCCTGAAGGCAGATACGCAGATCGATGATCTGTTTATCTCAAGAGCCTCCAGTACACTGTACTACAGCTCCGGAAACATTCTCTTTCTGGATAACGGTATCGATACGGAAAAAATGATCTCCTGCGGTTTCAGATTTGCAGCAAAAAAGATCATCATTACAGAAAGTCTGATCGGCAGACTGATTTCTCTGTTTGATGAAGAAGCAGAGATCGTAAAAGTACCTGACGGTGCACTTTTTGTCAAGGGAGATCTTGAACTGAAACCGAAAACGATCAAAAAATACGGAACCAGACTCTGCGTAAGCGGTGATGTAACCATCCATAATGCCGAAGCGCTTTCCTCACTGGAATACCTGTTTGCAGACGGCACCGTCAATGTAAGCCCGGATCTGGAAGATGCTTTTGATGAAATTGAAAGCCTCTATGATGAACTGAAGATCACTGATCCGGATCTCGGTTCTGTTTCGGATCGTCCTTTTGTAAAGATCGGTGAAGCAGTTCTCAAACAGTATCCGAAAGGTGTACTGATCAAAGACTGTGCCAAAGTCACGCTCTCTGAAACACTCAGTACGGAAGATATTCTGGAGAAGCTGCATATCGAAGACTGTGCAATCGTTGCCTGCACAAAAGAGCAGGAAGAGGCTGTCCATGTGATCGCAAAAGATGTCGGCATGATCCAGGCATCAGGACAGACTCAGGAAGATGAGGAGGACGGCATGGTCAGCGGAATGCTCGGTTCCTTCTTTGGCAGACTGAAGGATACTCAGATGATCAACGCTGCAGAATATAAGATGTAAAAGTTCAGGATTTTTCTATTCTTACGCAATGAGATACGGAATTTGCTGTGTATAAATGCAATAATTGCACCTTGTTGTCAAAGCAAGGTGCAATTATTGCATTATACTACCCGCAAAGTGCAATGTATCAGATGACGGTCCGTTCATTCATGCACTGATGAATCCGTTTTCACATCACACGTTACTCGGCTTCCTCGCTGAGCATCCCCACCGCGATAAACATCCCGTTCATTCCGGTCACGCCCTGATAAAGATCCGATGCATCAATGTCGTAATAGTGGATCCCGCTGTTTGTGCGGTCCTCACCGGTCACCGCTGCGCCCAGGAAGAAATACAGCTCAAGACCGCCGCTGAAAGCCCCGGTCACCCGAAGGTCTCCCCTGTTGCAGGAAAGCTGCGCTTCTTTGCCGTCATAATTACCGTTTACGATCGTTGTCCCGTCATTGCAGATATTGGCGCCGCCCTCGATGTTTCCGTTGATGATCAGAGTTCCGCCCGGTGCGACATAAAAATCGACAAAGCCTTCCTTTTCTTTTAAGACTCCGTTTACCGTGACCGTGACTCCGGGGCAGACATAGATCTCACTGTAACCGTCAAACATGGATTCGGCCCGAAGTTCCGTATCACGAACAATGACCCAGCCGTAACAATGATTTTTCTCCGTAAGGAGCGTATGCTCCATGACGGCCGGCAGCCATACATTTTCAAATTCTTCCGGGCCAAAGATCTCATGATGACTGTTTTCCTCAAAAAGAGCACGCTCTTCAGCAGACAGAAGATCAAGTCCTGCGACGGACGCCGGACGTTCCGGAACCTGATCACTCTGAACATTCTTTACTGCTGCACTGATGCCTGTTGCAGCTGCTGCAATGACCGTGATCGTAACCACGGAAGCATACAGATGAGACAGCAGCCATCCTTTGACCACGTCAAACAGCTTATCACCCATTTTCCCTTTCAGCTTGTCTTTTACATGAGCAGCCAGGAAATCCTTGAAAGGATGTTCTTCCTCATTGATCGCTTTTCCGCACTCTCTGCAGAGGATCGCTTCCGGTACGTTTTCCTTTCCGCATTCGGGGCAGAAGATTACATTTTTCTTTTCACTCATCATTCAGCCTCCCTGCATACAAAGAAGAGCACCTCTTCATAGCTGCCGTTCTCATATACCGCTCTCAAGGTAAAATATCCGTTTTCCGTACTCTGAACAGTAACCGGCCGGCTTTCCGTTATCTGAAGCGTATCCCGGAGAACGCCGTCCTCAAAAGCTTTGATCACGCAGGAATCTGTCTTCTTCGGAAGATATACTGAAAGCTGTACGCTTTCTTTGTCCGTCATAACATAGTACTCGTCCGTTTCTTCACAATATGCCAGAGAATATTCATCACTGTTCTGAATCGAAAGCTTCGAACCGTTCGCCCGGATGCTCATAAACAGCAGCGCTCCGAGGATCAGAAGAAAAGCGATCCTGACAAAAACATTCCCTGTTATTTTACTGAAAGTAAGCCATTCCTTCGCCTCAAGGATCTTATCGATCTTCCCGTAGACTGTCTTTTCATAGGCCTCTTTCCGCTCTTCATCCGAAAATGCTTTTCCGCACTTTTTGCAGTAATTTGCTTTCAGCCGGTTATCTCTGTTTCCGCAGACTGTACAGACCATGTCTCCTTCCTCTCTTTCTTACGATCAACTGACTGCTTTCCTGTTTCTGTCCGGAAGCTTCTCCGGACTCTATTCCACCGTAAACTCCGTCCACTCGATCTTATTATACTGCATGACATCATCCGCGAACTTCATGCCCAGCTTTTCATAAAACGGGACAGCATTGTCATTTGCGACCAGATATACCGCGATGTCTTTTTCACCGCCGGCAATTTCATGCGCAAGCTTCATCAGCTGTCTGCCGATGCCCTGCTTTACGTATTTTCTGTCTACGCCCAGATCCGTGACAAAGAGCCAGTAACAGTAGTCCGTAAGGCCAAACAGAACACCTGCGATCGATCCGTTTTCGTCCCGTGCCGCAAGGCTGACATCCGTATTCCTGACAAGTTTTTCGATCCGTTCGCGGAAACGCTCCCCGGGATACTGGGAGCCGAGATCGGTCCGTTTCAGAAAATCTATGTATTCGTCTGACGTTAATCTTTCTTCTCTGTAAGTGATATTCATTGCGTCTGCCTTCTTTATCCGGTATATCTTCCTGACTTTATCACATAGTATAGCATAGTCTGATGATAAATTCTGCAGTTTTTCACACCGGTATCAGGATATATTTGTTATGATCAATACAAAAAGTGCCCTCACATCCCCTTTTCAAGACAACAGGAAAAAGAGAAGGAAGACACTTTAGATTCTACGGACATTTCTTCTTTGCCGCTATGCCCCGACTAACCAACTGCTTCAGACTTCTGTCATGAAAGCAGCAGATTCATCACTGCTTTCATGACAGAAATGCCGTTGTCAGTTACGGAACGATATCGCTGCTGGACACCAGACATACAAACGATTCATTGCTTTGATATACAAGCGCTGTTCCGGGGATCCCATACGACAAAATTCCTGATACCGTCAGATTCGCGTATGTTCCATATCCGCCGATTGCTGCATTTCCTGAAAGATGGCTCCAGGACCCCAGGGATAAACCGGTTTGATAACTGGTTCCCACAAACATACTGTCAATATACCACAGATTATTGGTAGACAATTTCTTCATTGATGCAACATAGGGAATATGGATCCAGCATATTCCGATTGATGGAACCGCAGAAGAAACCACAGCCTCTGAAATCTGTCACTTAAACAGCTGAACTGTTTTGTAAAGGAATCATCCCATAAATCCTTTTGCAAGGTTATTACAATTCCTGATTCATAATACTCTTCATTTAACTCTTCCAGACACCGTTCTACTCTTTCCATTTCCGGTTCATCTAAATCTTCTTCAGCATAAACCGGTAAAGCCAGCATATTGGATAACAAAAATATAAAAGCAACTAACAGCACGAATGACTTACTCGACTTTTTCATTGTATCAAAACCTCCTTTAATTTACACGTTTGCTTGATTTTGAAAAAGTTCTCAACAAGACTGTATTCACTTCACACCGGTAAAGTGCCGGTTCTGCTGCCGCCTCTTCAGATGTTGTTCTTATTCGTATTCTGTTTTATCGCCGCTGAAATAACGGAAATAGATATAGAAACCTGTTTTCAGCAGAACCATACTGAATGCGACAACGAATGAAGCAAGAAATGCCTTTGTATTAAATAAAGAACATGTTACCGTTACCAGAACAGCTGCTACCAGAGAACACAGAAATACACTTCCGCCCGACTTTTCATACAGCCAGAGCCGATATTCATCCTCTTCTGAAATCATTCTGCTTTTGATTTCATTATAATCATGCCGCTGAAGCATTCTCGAAATTCCGGTTATTTTCACGATCAGATAGATCAGAAGAAAAAGAATACTCGCTGATCCGAAACTGATTGCAGCCGGGTCTACTGTTCGGGAATCACCGGCGCCTAACAGTGTAACTGTCACTGCGTACATCACTATCAGACAAATCAGGCAAACGAACAGTAATTTTCTTCTCTTTACCCTTCTGACATATTGCCGAACATTAGAAATCATGGAACTCCTCATCCTCCTTTCTCATTTCCTCTTCCAGACAGCACAGTTCTTCGATTGTGGTGTGAAATACGACCGCAATTCGATAAGCCAGCATGATAGAGGGATTATACTGCCCTTTTTCTATAGAGATGATCGTACGTTTCGTCACATTGACCATTTCTGCAAGCTTCTGCTGTGTGTAACCATATTGTTTACGATATTCTTTAATTAATGTTTTCATTCTTTGTCACCGCCAAAGGTGAAGTGCGCTTCACTTTTTTTTGCAATATACCATATACATTCCGCTATGTCAATAGTCATCACCGTAAAAAAAGAGGAGATCTCCCTCTGCGGAATCTCTTCTCCTCCCTTTCCGTTGATGTTCATGCTTCACGGTTCTTTATAATGTTCGAAACATCCTGCTCTGCAGCCGTTTATTTTTCATCAGTTCTCTGCCTCCCGTGTTTTCGCTGATCTTACCCGATATCCTTTCCGTCCCATTCTCTGTAGAACTCATCCAGGTAGTCTTTCATAAATCTCTCTCTGTCCTCCGCGGCTCTTTTTCCGCTCGCAGTCGTCATCATATCCTTCAGAAGAAACAGCTTCTCGTAGAAATGGTTCACACTCGACGACACATGCTTCTGATACTCTTCTTTTGTCATGCCGTAAGACGGTTTCTCATCCGGGTCATACATCAGCCGCTGATGGCTGCCGCCGTACGCAAAAGCACGGGCGATGCCGATCGCGCCGAGCGCATCCAGACGGTCTGCGTCCTGTACGCACCTTCCTTCGATGGTATCGGGCGTGACGGAATCCGTTCCGGCAAAGGAGACCTGCTCAATGATCCGGATCACGGCTTCAGCCGTCTCCTCCGCGACTGCATTCTCACGCATCAGCCTGCGTGCATTATCCTTATCCGGATAAGTTTCGGGAGACAGCTTGAAATCATCCGCGTCATGAAGAAGCGCTGCAAGCGCAACCGTCAGCGGGTCGGCGCCCTCCTGCTCTGCAAGCTTCACTGCCGTCCGGTATACACGCAGCGTATGAAAATAATCATGCCCGCTGCAATCATTCCGAAAGGTCTTCTCAATATAATCGATCATGTTCTGGATCAGCTGTTCCATAGTTGTCTCCCTGTTTTGTGTGCGCGCCGGCCGTGATCATTCAATGACCGGCAGTGAAATATAAGAAGGATGCAGTGCATCGGTATAGATCCGGACCTGCGCCGGCGGATCAGACTTCTGGAAGAAGAAGCCGCGCATAGCATTGCAAATCTGAATACGGATCCGGTGTCCGGCCTTCAGCACATAGGAGACCGGCATCAGATCGATTTTCAGGCAGACCGGCTTTCCGTTCTCAAGGAAATGTGCATCCTCTCTGTTGGCGCGATGATACGGAAGTCCCAGAAAATCGTAATCCGGTTCATCCACCTTCCGGAGTGAGGCTCTCAGACGGCCGTCGGCGATCATGAATGTTTCGCCGTCCGGTCCCACATCGGTCATGTTTACAAAAAAGTCCGCATCCGGTACATTGGCGGAGACCCATATATCGGCGACCGGATGACCGGTAAGCCGCAGATCCTTTTCAAGCGTATCGGAGGTATATACAAGCGCTTTCCCGTCCAGTTCTGCGGTATCGGCACTCTCCACGCCTGTCATGATCGAATAGTCCGCCGTATAGTCGTCATATCGTCCGGTCTCCCTGCAGGGATCGAAGGAGACCTTTCCGTCTCCGAGAAAAACAGAGATCCGCTTTTCCTCAGGCAGCGGCCATTCGTTTAAGAAGCTCCAGTCTTCACCTTCAGGTGCAAACTGTGTCTTCAGATAGATAGGCGGCTCATCCATCAGATGATTGTCCACACCCTTGAGCCAGTAATCATAGAAGCGCAGATTTTCCGCAGCCATATCGATTCCGGCATCGCCGCAGTGATACCACGGGCCGATGATCATCTTCTTCGGAAGCGTCATGTTATTGTACATGATAAAGGTATCTCTGCGGAACACGTCATACAGACCGCCTGCGAGATAGACAGCGGTACCGCTTTTGTTGATGCTGTCTTTATGCGGGCTGGCACTGACAGCATTCCACATTTCGCTGTCGGACTGCTCAGACCAGTCATTCCGGTAAAGCAGCTGTTTGAAGGGCGCCACCTGAGAACCGTTCAGCGCATGGTTTGAAACGGCTTCTTTCAGAAGAACACCGTCCGGATCGTCATCGACCGGCACCGCCATCTCCAGCTGTCTGTCAAGGGGGACATCGGGATCATTGTCCGGATTTCCGCCGAAGCAGCGGGCGATGGAACCGCGTACCCAGCCGTCGTATTTGTTATAATCGGTACAGGTGATGAACGCGCAGGCAAGATGCTTCGGGACGCCTGCCATTGTGGACAGGATCGTCTGACCGGTATAGGAACCTCCGATCATACCGATCTTTCCGCTGCACCAGGGCTGGCTGTAGATCCATTCGTTGATGTCACAGCCGTCCCATGTATCGTACGGAGAATTCGTGACCGGACGGATACCGAAGGAGGCAAAGGTGCCCCGCACTTCCGCCCTTGCCATAATATAGCCGTGTGTGATCAGCGCTATATCCCGGAGCGATTTCATCTGTACAGGATGTCCGTCCCGTTTCATAATGCGCCCGTAAGGCGTAAACTCCCAGATAACAGGAAGCGGTTCATCAGCTTCTTTTCCGTCAATGGTCGGAATCAGATAGTCGATCGCAAGACGCGTGCCGTCGCGGACTGTCAGATACTCACTGTGCCGCTTATAGCCGTTGTATGATGCAAAGGTGTAGCCGGAATAGATGCCCGGGGCGGATCTTTTCTCTGTGCTTTCCGCGGAAACAGGCAGAGATACAACACCGTTTTCATCCGCCTCCAGCATGACGGGGCGGGTGGATGAAGTCATTCGGGATGGAAAATTCGTCATTACAAAGCCTCCTGTATTGATATGATGTCAAGGTCAAAAGCCGTTTCTGCACGCTCGCCTGCGGCGGTGCTTACCGCAGCCCCTGGCTGCTGTTTAAAAGGGTCGCGCTGAACAGAAACAGCACATCCTGACCGTAAAAAGTGATGTACCGCCCGATGACAGACGGATGCACATACCGGAGATCCACAAGCGTCACGGTCTCATATTCCGCAGAAAGAAGCGGAGCGAGGGAGGATGCAAAAGAATCCCTGAAGATCACAAGTTCTCCTTTTCCCGACGCATCCGGATTCGTGATCCGTACAAGGCCCTTTGAGCCTCCGAGAAACAATGTGTACAGATCTCTCGGATCACAGCCTTCAGAATCGTAAAGCGGCACCGGTTTCCGGTCGGCCGGATCGATCGCCGTGCAGTTTTCAACAAGCCCGCCGGTCAGATACACGATCGTTTCAGGCGCGGGATCCAGTGCGGACTGTCCGGCATAGACTCCGCGGAATCTTTCCAGAACCTTTTCCGTAAAATTCTCTTTCTTCAGATCTCCTTCTTTTCCCATGTACTGAAGGAGCCGGTTCGCGGCATCCGGTATCCGGTCCTGCCGCCAGTGACTGTCCGTCAGATAGTAATCCGCAAGCTCCAGCGTATCCGCAAGCGGGATGTAAGAAGCTTCCGGAAGTATATCCTGAAACTGTCTTTCCAACTCCCGAAGATCCATGACCGGATACCCCTGATCCCGCAGGAAGTAACTCTTATCGGGGATCAGTGCGCTGTAAAGTCTGCAGTCAGACAGCGCGGGATAAGTTTCAAATACGGTCCTGAAGCGTTCTTTCGCATGCTGAACCGACGCCTCATGGATCTGCTTTTCCAGCTTGACGAGTGATCCGCCGGCCTCGACAAGACCGTTGTTCTCCGTTTCATGCATGACGGAAAGCTGCCAGACAGCTTTCAGATGACGAAGATCTTCCCTTGGCTGGAAATGATCGGTCACAAACAGATCCAGGTTCTTGAAAAACCGGCCTTTTATGATGCTTTCAGCATCTGCCTCCGGAGTTTCTGCAAGCGGCCTTCTTTCGGCTTCCGAATATGTTTTTCCGGAACCGGCAATGAGTCCGGCTCCGCCCGCAAGAAGCATGGCCATAAACAGAATACTGAGAATGATTCCCTGTGTTTTTTTCATCTCACGCACCTCCTAAAACCTGAAATACAGGAAGGGGGAGAAGCTTCCGTCCGCAAGATATGCCGTGGAAACGGCAAGGATCAAAAGCATCCACAAGGCCCGTCCGAAAGGAAGCAGCGTCTGTCCCGCGCGGGTCTGTTCCAGTTTCCGCACCAGTCTGCAGGGAAGATACGTTGCACCGATCAAAGAAACGGTCAGGAGTACAGCAGCACCTTTCAGATAATAAAAAGATTCCCCGCTCAGGAAAGGAACACTTCCGAACATTTCGGAAAACTGGAGGACCGCATCCTGAAAACCGGTAAAGCGGAACCAGACGAAGATCAGAACCGTCAGAATCATCACAGCAGCGCATCGGAGAACATCTAAAAGCAGCCGGGATCTCCGGGGCTTTTCTGTCTGTTCCGGAGCTTTATCCAACACATCTGCACGGATGATAGTTTCCGAACGCGGGCGCTTTCTCCGGATCATCGCTCCCGGGATCATCAGTAGTCCGAAGCACAAGCCCCAGATCACAAAATTCCAGGAAGCACCGTGCCAGAGTCCCGTAAGTGCCCAGACGATCAGAATATTCCTGACGTGCTTTGCTTTCGAGCACCGGCTGCCGCCGAGCGGAATATACAGATAATCCCTGAACCAGCTGCCGAGCGTGATATGCCAGCGCCGCCAGAATTCACCGATGCTCCGGCTTACCAGCGGATAGCGGAAATTTTCAGGCAGGCGGAATCCGAAACAGTTTCCGAGGCCGATCGCCATATCACTGTAGCCTGAAAAGTCAAAATAGACAAACAGAAGAAATGCAAGTCCCTCTGCCCACGAAAGGATCACAGAAGGAGCTGCCGCGCCGTTTGCTGCCTGACAGAACGCATACAGTCTGTCAGCCAGAAGTACCTTCTTGCCGAGACCGGTGACAAAGCGGAATGCGCCCTCTCCGAAGAGCTCCCAGCTTTCTTTCCGCGACCGGATCGCATCCGAAACGGATTCAAAGCGGACGATCGGGCCGGCAATAAGCTGCGGAAAAAAGGATACATACAGGGCAAGATGCAGCAGATTCTTTTCTGCCGGATACTTCTTCCGGTAAACATCCGTCACGTAACTGACGGCCTGAAAAATGTAAAAGCTGATTCCGACGGGAAGATGAAGCTTCAGCGCTTTGAGGCTGCCTTGCCTGGTAAGCGAACCGGCCGTTTCCGTTATCAGATCCGCATATTTGAAAACCCCCAGCATTCCGAAGCTGAAAAGCAGAAAAAGAACAAAGACCGCCTTTTTCTTTTTTCCGTCTGTCTGCTCCAGAAGAAGGCCTGAAAAATACGCCGCCGTGATCTCTCCGAGCATCAGAAGAAGCCAGAGCTGTTCTCCCGCAAAGTAGAAAACAAGACTCAAAACCAGAAGGATCAGGTTCCGCGCCTTTGCAGGCAGAATATAATAAAGCAGTATCGTCCCCGGAAGAAACAGATACAAAAACGTCAGGCTTGAAAAAACCACGGATCCTCCTTATGCGTCAGGGTCTTTATGCAAGCAGATGCCGGAATCTGCTTCCGGCATCAAAAATCAGTATTCAGCGTTTTCTGAGCACATCATGAACAGCACCAGATCGCCTTCTCTTTCCGTAATGACGGTATCCGCAGCCATGCAGACGTTCCACGCAAGGTCTGCCTTTTCCTTCAGCATATCCTCAAACGCTGCGGGATCCGTACCCTCCGCTGCGCGGAAGACATAAGCGATATTCGTATTCGGCGACATCATAGGCTGCAGGATCGCACCCTCGGAAAATCCGGTGATCTCTGCAGGCGCTTCAAAACTGCCGAAACCGGTCAGCTGTCCTTCGCTGACTTCGTACACCATCATCTGAGAGATCTTCTGGCGGGCGTTCAGATATTCCATGATCTCAAGGCAGGACGCTTCCGGCTCTTCTTCCAGATAAGACCGGAACAATTCTGCAAGATCACGCGTTTTCTCTGCGACCGGACCGTTGACGGGCTTCATATCGCTCTGATACATGGCAACAAACAGCTTTCCGTCCACTGCCTTTGAAACGAGCTGATCCGGAACGAGCTTGGAATCCTCTTCCCATGCCATCCAGTGCGGATCCATATTTTCCGCGAATTCTTCTCCGAGCGCTTCCGCATCCGTTCCCTCTTCCGGAATGATCGCATAGACCAGCGCGCCGCTGCCGGAAATGTAATCGATCACGCAGTAAGCTTCGCTGATCCCCTCAGGCGTATATTCATAATTCAGGCCCGGATAGTAATGCTCCGTGCTTTCCGGATAGACATATTCCGTTTCCTGTACCGAGAAAAGCCTGAAGTACGGGCTCTCCGTCATCGCCTGACAGAGTTCTTCGGCACCGCTGTCCGGATGATCTTTGGCAAGCTCTGTCAGAAAAGCTTCCATATCGATCGGACCTTCTTCGACAGACGCATGATCAGCTTCCGGTGATTCCTCTTCCGGAGCTTTTTCGGATCCGGGCACATTCTCGGGTTCACCGGCAGTTTCCTGACCGGCATCCGCCGTGTCTTTTTCCGTTGATTCTGAGCTGCTGCCTGTATCTGCAGGCATGATCTGCTGACAGCCTGAAAGCATCGTCAGACTGAGTACTGTGATCAAAGCAAATGATAATATGCGTTTCATTCAAATCTCCTTTCCCGCCGGCCCGACATGGGCCGCAGTTTCCGTTTTCATTACTGTAACACATCTTTTCAGGATGCACCGGACCTTGGCCCGGTACTGTTTATATGACAGAAATAC
>JAZUFC010000270.1:0-26697 GCA_045640465.1 Lachnospiraceae bacterium
GGATGCAACATAATACTCATTATGTTGCATCCCGCGGGAGTCCCGGTATTCATATCAGTGCAGTGAAAAACTGCATGTATTATATTTTGAACCGCAGAAAATCAAGCCTTGTCACTTTTTCAAGTAAAAAGCTGAGAGGGCTCTTTGGCGTATACTGTTCGATGATGTTTGTCTGCCAGTCATGCTTTTTATATTACGTATTGATTTTATACGCAATATGTAGTATAGTAAAACATATTATTATATAGGCGAATTGTGCCTGTTTGAATCGTATTACAACATAATGAGTATTATGTCCCGACGCCGCCTCAGAGCGGCTTTTTCTATAGGACTAAACCCATCTGTTCCATACGGTTCCGATGTTCGGATCCGGTAGATATGATATAGATACGGGTCGTATTGATACTGCTGTGGCCCAGCATATCCGCCAGTCTGACGATGTCTTTATCCAGTCCGTAAAAGATTCTCGCAAACAGGTGTCTGAGATTATGAGGGAATACCTTGCGGGGATCCACTTGCGCCTCTCCGCACAGTTTTTTCATCTCCCTCCAGATGTTTGAACGGTTGACGGGTCTGCCGTTCTTTGTAATGAATACGCTTCCTTCCGCGATCCTTCTTACGGCCATGTAATGAAGCAGCTTCTTCTGCAGTTTCTTCGGAAGAAAGACCGTTCTGATCTTTCCCTTTAATGAAACTTCAGTTTTTCCGTCTCTTACCGCTTCCGCCGTGATAAACGGAAGCTCGCTGACACGTATCCCTGTACTGCAGATCGTCTGAAGGATCAGGCAGAGCCGTTCATTATGCTTTGCCGTTGCCGTTCTGCACAGCCTTTCATATTCTTCTCTGGTCAGTTCTTTTTCCTCCGGGCAGAAGATCTGTTTCTGGACCTTCATGGCCCTGACTTTGAGTTCTTCATAGCCAAGCCAGGAAAACAGACAGTTCAGACTTGCGATAACGGAATTGATGCTGCTGACAGCGTATTCCTTATCGATCAGATGCTGCTTGTACGAGATCACATCCTCTTTTGTTGCTTTTCTTCCGCAGATATAGCGGATGAATGTTTTCACATCACGTACGTATTTCTGTATGGTCGCTTCGCTTTTTTCCTCCTCAACAAGATGCCGCATGAATCTTTCAGCGGTTTCGGTGCACAATAGTCTTCCTTCCATTCCATAAACCTCCGGGTTATGTTTCCGATACCCCATAAAAAAAGCATGACTTAAAGTGCCATTTACATTTTAAGTCATGCTTCTCAGAAAAACAAATATACTGATTCTGTCAGGTTGCAAAAATAACAGGAGGTCCTTCAGCGACAGCTGCTGTTTGCTGTTTCCCGATTGATCGATAGCGCACCGGCAATTCTTTATGAGGTATATTGTATACCATTCTCAGAACCGGCATGATTACTTTTCTCTTCTGTTCGCCAAGAAAAGTATGATGTATCTGTTTCCTCCTTATTTGCCGAGGTTGTCGGTAATGCCGACGGTCTTGTTCTCGTTGTAGCATTCGAAGATCTCGTCCACATTTTCGGGGCGGGTCTTCTTTGTCAGCATGCTGACGACCGGTACCAGGATCAGACCGCCGAGCATTGCAAATGCGCCGGAGTAGATGGAGTTCTTGAAAATGAAGGAGAAGAACGCGCTCTTCTGCACGCTGAATACATTCAGGGAGATCAGAAGCTGTACGATTTCAAGACCGGTGCCCCATACAAAGGATGCCGCAACGGATGCCTTCGTGATCTTTTTGCTGTACAGGCCGTACATGAACGGAGCCAGGAAGGAGCCTGCCAGTGCGCCCCATGAAACACCCATCATCTGTGCGATGAAAAGGCTCTTGTTCGTGACCTGACGGATGGCAATGACCGCGGAGATCACAATGAATACCACGATGAAGCTTCTCATAATAAGCATCTGCTTCTTTTCACTCATGTCCTTTTTGGAAAGGGGCTTGATGAAGTCAAGCGTGATCGTAGAGGAACTGGTCAGTACCAGTGAGGAAAGCGTGGACATTGATGCGGAAAGCACAAGCACGATGACGATACCGATGATCACGGGAGACAGTGTGGAAAGCATTTCCGGAATGACGGCGTCGAAGCCTTCCGCTGCCACATCTACATTGTACAGTCTTCCGAAACCGCCCAGGAAGTAGCAGCCGCCTGCGACAACGATCGCAAACAGAGTGGAGATCACGGTGCCTTTCTTAACGGAATCCTCATTCTTGATCGCGTAGAACTTACCGACCATCTGCGGAAGTCCCCAGGTACCGAGAGATGTCAGGATGACGACGAATAACAGGAACAGAGGCTGTGCACCGAAGAAGGAAGCGTATTCCCAGCCGCCGTTTTCACCGGTCGCGAGCGTTTCCACCGCAGTCATCAGACCACCGTTATCCTTCAGCACCGCACCGATGACGGCGATGATGCCGCCGAGCATCAGAAGGCCCTGGATAAAGTCATTCCATGCAGTAGCCATGTATCCGCCGATAACGACGTAGGTACCTGTCAGGACTGCCATGATAATGACGCACCATGCGTAATTGATTCCCGGGTATGCCATGGAGAAAAGTCTGGAAAGACCGTTGTACAGAGAAGCGGTGTAAGGGATCAGGAACAGGAACGTGATGATGGAAGCCGCTGTCTTCAGTGCCGGGGAACGGAAACGGGAACCGAAGAAGTCAGGCATCGTCTTGCTCGAAAGGTGGATCGTCATGATCCTTGTACGTCTGCCGAGGATCAGCCATGCCAGAAGCGAACCGATGAAGGCATTTCCGAGGCCGATCCACGTGGATGCCAGACCGAAGTTCCAGCCGAACTGGCCTGCATAACCGACGAAAATAACAGCAGAGAAATATGAGGTACCGTAGGCGAAGGCGCTGAGCCACGGACCTACGTTTCTGGAACCCAGAACGAAACCTGAAACATCCTGCGCGTTGGACTTTGCCTTGACGCCGATGCCGATCATGATCGCGAAGAAAATGACGATCATAATTGTTGTGATAATCATTGTTGTCATAATTTCCCTCCTGCATGATTTCGGGAATGCCTTCCCTTGTATTATGTAAAGCCTTTGAAAGGTTTTGACCGTGATATAAAAAGAAGCGGATCAGGTTAACCTGATCCGCTTTCGTCCATGAACTCTGTTTCATGTTCTGCTGCATCACAAATCAACCTCACTGGATGGTGCGGTTCCGTAATAATAGTAATAATAATGATTTGCTGCAGAAACAAGTCTCATTGTTTTCTCTCTTTTCCGGCAGTTTCTGTTCTCTCACTGCCTTTATTGACTGCTATCCTACCACCCGGCCGGACACTTGTCAATACTTTTACTGCATCAATTTAAACTGATAAAGTAAAATTCATCCGAACAGATGGCAGAAGTATCCGATGCAGCCGATCAGGATGCAGACTGCCGCGTGAAATGCTGCGATGCGAAGATGCACCTTTTTATTCATGGCAAGGATCGCAAAGAACTCTCGTATGAAGCCGTTCGGCCAGAAATACCACCGGGTCTCACTGGAAACACCTTCCGCTTCCATACCGGCCTTTCTCGCCAGAATGCCGCTCCTTAAAACGTGATAGTTCGTTGTGGCAAAAGCGACCTTTGCATCCGGCTTCAGACCGTCGATCACCTTTTTGGAAAAGAGCATATTCTCCCAGGTGTTCCGGGACTTCTTTTCCGGAAAGACTTCGTCATCCTCCGCGCCGTGTGACAGAAGATACAGCTCCATGGCGGAGCCTTCGCTCATGATCTCGTTCGGTCCCTGTCCGCCGGAGGGCACATATCTGACGGGCTTCCCGCATGCGATCTCCTGATCCCATGCAAAACGCACCGCACGGTTGGCCCTGCCCTTGAGAAGCGGTCTCAGGCCGCCGCGCTTATCGATGGAGCAGCCTAAAATGATCACAAAATCCTTATCATAGGCCGGCTTCTTCTTCACTGCCGCATAGCCCAGGATCCCGGTTCCGAGAAGGATGCATTCGAAATAGCAGATCATCAGCAGAAGAAACAGCGGGATCACGGTATCGAGCACGGCAAAGACCGGATTTATGAAGACGCCGCCCGGCTGAAACACACGGGCCTTCAGAAAGTCCGAAAGGCCGTACACCAGAAAAGTGCCGCCGATATAGAGTGCCGCAACCAGAAGACTCAGCGCATTATGCAGGCACAGTCCCTCATGACGGATCAGCGACACATTGCTGATGAACAGAAGCAGACTGAACAGCATCATGAAGAATACCGCATAATAGGAGAAGATGCGCGGAAATCCCACGAGCTTATGAAAGATCGCATAAACGGACAGATTGTCCGGTTCAAAGACGCAGGACACAAAGTAGACCGCCATCATGACCGTCAGGATCCCGTCAAAATACATCAGTCCGAGAAGCATGATATTCTCGTAGTCGTAGAGCGTCTCCTTCAGGTTCTTACGAAGCTTCAGGATCATCAGCACGACGGACGCGATCAGCAGAATAAAGACCGCAGTCAGAACAAGCTGCGGAAGGAGCACTGCCTTTTTTGAGATCTCATAAGCCGCTTCCGCTTTCAGGATCGTGAAACCGGATCTCATACTCATCCTTTCCCTTCCAGTTCATTCAGTTCGATCTCTGTTTCCATCATGCGTTCCAGGAGCGTTTCCTGTTCATGTTCTTCCGCGTCGAGCTGATTCTGAAGCTCCATGAGTTTTTCGTAATCGGAGGCCAGCGCGGGGTCCAGAAGCTTAAGCTGCAGCTCCTTCGCCCGTTCTTCGCTCTCCTGAAGCTTCTTTTCGTACTTTTCAAGTGCGGAGGTCAGACGCGAACGGATCTTTCCGGGGTTGTAATAGGTCTTCGGATTGAAGACGTCGTCAAGCGTCGGGTTCTTTTCCTTTGCGGACTTTCCCGCCGCCGGTGCGTTTCTGTTTCCTGAGAACTTATCGGTGATCAGACCTTTTTCGCGCTTTTCCTTTTCATCCAGATACTCTTCGTACGTGCCGTCGTACTGACGCACGCCGGTACTTCCGAATTCAAGAATGCCGGTTGCGGTCTCTTTGATGAAATAACGGTCATGCGAAACGTAGAGCACGGTTCCGGTAAAGTTCTGAAGCATCTTTTCAAGCGCTTCCTTGCCGATGATGTCCATGTGGTTCGTGGGCTCATCGAGGATCAGAAGATTCGGCTTTGTATAGAATACCTTGCAGAGCGCAAGCCGTACCTTTTCGCCGCCTGACAGAACACCCATCTCCTTTTCCACATCCTCCTGAGAGAACATGAAGGCGCCGAGCGCACTGCGCACGTCTTCCCTGAGAAGGTTCGGATAAGCTTCCCAGAAATTGTCGAGAACTGTCTGATACGGGTCCGAATCGTTCAGGACCGCCTGCTGCTGGTCAAAATAGGCATATTCCACATTCCCGCCGAAACGTGCGGTTCCGCCGAGCGCCGGAATGATGCCGACAAGTGTTTTCAGGAGCGTGGACTTGCCTTTTCCGTTCTCGCCGATGATCGCAAGCCGCTCGCCGCGCATCAGCCGGAAGGAGACCTCGCTTAAGGGCTCCGTGTAGCCGATGCTTAAATTCTTCGCGTAGATGACTTCGCTGTAGCTTTCCTTTGCGGGCTTGAACAGGGCTCTGAAGGTCTTCGTGTCGAAGCGGTGCGGTTTTTCGATCTTCACCATGTGCTCGATCTGATGCCGCTTGGAACGGGTCGCCGCCACCTTGGTGGGCGTGTTTTTCCACTTTTCGATCCACTCTGTCAGCCTTGCGATCTCCTGCTGCTGCGCTTCGTAGTCCTTCTCCTGCTTGGCAAGATTCTCCTCCTTCAGCTTCATGAAGGTGGTATAGTTTCCGGGATAGCGTTTGATCCGGTGATACTCGATCTCATACGTTACATCGGAGACCTTGTCTAAAAACATCCGGTCATGCGATACCAGCACCACGGCTTTATCGTAATCATGCAGATAGTTTTCCAGCCATTCAATAGTCGGCAGATCCAGATGGTTCGTCGGCTCATCCAGAAGCATGATGTCCGGACGGCTCAGAAGCAGCTTGATAAATGCGATCTTCGTCTGCTGTCCGCCGGAGAAATTGCCCATGGGCTTCTGAAGATCCTCCAGCGCGAAGCCGAACTTCTGGAACATGATATTCATATCCTGCTGCCAGGTGTAGCCGGAGAGCGCCTCCATCTTTTTCTGCAGGAAATCATACTCGCCCATCAGTTTTCTGGAGCTGTCCTCCTTCATCCGGTGTTCAAGCTCCGCCATCCGCTCCTCACATTCGAAGACCGGCTGAAAGACCTTTTTGATCTCCTCCTCTGCGGTGATCTCTCCGTCTTCAAAGGAGATCTGGCGCAGATACCCGATCGTCTGCGGGCCGGCGGTGAACAGCCCCGCGCCCACGTCGCTCGTCAGGTTCTCCAGTTCCAGATCGCCCGCGATCACCTTCAGAAGTGTGGTCTTTCCGCAGCCGTTTCTGCCGACGACCGCTATTTTCTCATGGTCCCGGATCTCAAAATCCAGATTCTCCAGAACCGTAAAATCATCATATTTGACGATACCCCGTCTGATCTCTAATCTCACGTAAGTCTCCTCACAGTTTCTGTTTTATATCAGGACCTTCCCCGGTCATAGCGTTCCGCTTCCACACGGTATCCGGTCTCAAAATCCACCCGGTTCAAAAGGGGCTCGCCCGTTTCTCTGCGCCTCAGATTCTCGCGGCATATCGAAAACAGATGCTCCTCCGTCGCCTTCAGATGTCCGAAGGTGCCGCCTGTGATATGCGGCGTGATGATCACGTTCTTCGCATCCCACAGAGGATGTTCCTTCGGAAGCGGCTCCGGATCGGTCACGTCGAGCGCTGCGCCGCGGATCCCGCCTTCGTTCAGCACCCTGACAAGCGCATCCGCATCGATCAGGCTTCCCCGTCCCACATTAATGAGGATCGAGGTCTCCTTCATCATGGAAAGGCGTTTTTCGTTCAGAAGTTTTCTGGTCTGTTCCGTGTCGGGAAGCGCACCCACCACGATGTCCGCGTCCGGAAGCACCCGGTCCAGCTCCTCCGCCGTGATCATTTCATCAAAGCACTCGGGCACATCCGATGCATTTCTTCGCATTCCGGTGATATGGCAGGAAAATACACGGAACAGCTTTGCGGTCTCCTGTCCGATGTTTCCCGCACCCAGGATCAGGACGTTTTTTCCCTGCGGAGATTCCTGCGGGCCCTCGTCCGTCCAGAAATGATCTCTCTGGTGATCCCGGTAGAGATACATTTTTTTATACAGCATCAGCGTCATCATCAGCACAAATTCGGAGATCGACTGGCCGAAAGCGCCGGAAAGATTCGTGAGGACCACGTTCTTCGGGAAGCGTTCCTTTTCCTTCATATAGCCGTCCACGCCCGCGTTCGGTCCCTGGATCCACGTGAGGCGCTCCGCCTTCAGGATCTCTTCGATCGTCGGCTGACCCAGAATGATCTCCGCGTTCTTCAGTTCCTCATCCGAAGGCTTGAAAGAATATGTAAAATGATAACCTGTCATATCCGTAAAGCGGACAATATCATATTCCCGGAAGGGATGTGTCAATAATACCTCTGTCATGTCAGCCTCCGTCATTCCTGCAACTCCATACGACAATTGCTCAACGCACTGTTTATCGTATATTCCACTGCGACTTCTATATCTTTTCCACTGAAAGCGACGCCGTATTTGTAAACAGTCTTCACGCCTTTTGAGATCATTTCGGCATCGTATTTCTTCTCATTGATCTGCTGCAGCGCGGTTTCGGCAAGAGCCTTCAGTTTGCTCCCGGAGCATTCCTTTTCGGCTTTCAGTTCTATAATAATGCCGGGAAGCGTTTTCACCTCCGGACTGAGCTGAATATCATACCTGCCGTCGCCGGATTCACGGTTTGAGGTGGTATAGGAGCCGCCGAGCAGCGCACAGATACCGAGCATAAAGCCGTGATAGAAATTCTCCTTAGCTGTATCGAAGCTGCTGACTGACTGGATCAGCAGTTTGCGTATAATATCTTTCAGTCTCCTGCCGTCGACGGAAAAGATCGCCTCCTGTACGGCGATAGCCGTAGACTGCGGAATCATATTCTCAAACTTCTGCAGGATCTCCTTTCGGTAAACAAGGGAGATCTCCCTGTTCGGCAAAGCAACCTCGCACATAAAGTCACCGCCGATGGAAACAGTGGATCTGATGACCTTCAGATATCCGGCAACAAGCAGAAAGCTGTAAAGTGAAGACGGATTGTTCCTGACCTGCGGATAGATCACACTTGTGTCGATATAGGTGGTAAAGGAGCCGCCGTTTACTAAAGATGTAAGCTTCTGATAGATCTCGTCATCGGCTTCACTGATGACCTCACCGATAATATCGTTGCTTCCGGTAGAAAGCCAGAACGTTCTCGGCTCACATTTGTTGCTGAAATAGTTGACGACCGACCATGGATTGAAAATATCCGTATTGCCGAAGTGATACCCGTCATACCACTCGCAGACCTCATCATACTTTTCGTTTTTTCCGTAGTATGCCGCCATCTTCCTGACCTCATCGGCGGTAAATCCGAAGTATTCGCTGTACTTATTATCCAGTACGGAATTGATCACGAGATTATTCAGTCCGCTGAATATGCTTTCCTTGGCAACACGCAGAATACCTGTCAGGAAGCCATAGGCAAGACTTTTGTTATCCTTGAAGCAGCCGGAAAGGAGATTGCGCATAAAGCCGATGACCTCTTCGTAAAACCCCTTTGTATGCCCCTGCTGGATCGGCGTGTCATATTCGTCGACGATCACAACGGTGCGCTCACTGTAATGCTTATGAAGCATCTGTGAGAGGTATTCGAGAGCATGAGAAAGATCGACCGCCGAAGCTGTTTTCGATACGATTTTTTCAAAGAAGGCCTTTTCCGTTGTATCCGTTTTCTCACTCGTCAGAAGCTCGTTATGGCGCTTGAACTCCTGTGCGAAGATATTTCCGATCTCCTCAAAGGTTTCTTCCCATGTGCTGTACTTCAGATCCTTGAAGGTAATAAAGATGACCGGATACTTTCCCTGATAGGCGCGGTATTTTTCTCCGCAGGCCCAGATCTTCTTATCGGTAAAGAAACGCGATGTATCCTCGTCCGTCTTTTCAAAGAAGGTACGCAGCATATCCATATTCAGTGTCTTTCCGAAACGGCGGGGACGCATGAACAAAGATACCATCGGACGCTCATCAATGAAGTCACGAATCATCAGCGTTTTGTCGATATAGTAATACTCCGTTGATGCCAGACGATAATCAGACACACCGACAGGCAGGGGAAGACGTGCCGTACGCCTGCTGTCGTTTATATATGCACCCGTCCTTAACCGTTTATCTGCCGGCTTTTCGGCATCAGCGGGAATACACCAGTCCCGTCCGTTTTTAACGGCACCTTCAATTCTCCCGGCTCTGCACATTCCGGTAACTGATCTTTCGGTAATGTTCCAAAGCCTTGCGGCTTCTTTTGCGGAGATATATTCAGCCATCTGATAACCCTCCTCCCAAAAATCCAGATTCATTATAACCGGTTATCAGCAAAATGTCGATTGATTTTCGGAAATATGTCAAAAGTTTTCGGAAATACATCGTCACCGCATTGATTTTTCCCTCCGGATGCTATATGCTATCTGGAAGAAGACACATTATGATCAAACCGGAGGAAAACCGATGGCTTTTCAGCTCACTTCCCTTCCTGTCTGTATCCGGACGGAGGCCCTTTATGAGCAGGCGGCAGCGCTTGCAGAAAAACTGCATACAGAGGTCACCGTTCTTCCGCCGGAAGACGGCCCGAAGAATAAAAGTGCGCATTTCCCGGAGGAAACGGCGCTGTTTCTTTCGGAGGAAGGACTTTTCCTCACGAAAGGGACTCTTTCCATGCAGGGAGATTTTTCGCACCTGGCCGCGCGTCTTCGCACCGGAAACCTGCAGCAGGAAATGCTCGTCAAAGCGGCACGGATCAAAGGCGTTCCGGACGCGCTCGTTCTGGATGCCACCGCAGGGATGGGGGAGGATTCCATGATCCTTGCGTCCGCAGGCTTCCGCGTGCAGCTGTATGAATACGATCCGGTGATCGCAGCGCTTCTCGAAGATGCCCTCACGCGTTCTTTACAGGATCCGGCGCTTGCCCCTGCCGTTCTCCGGATGGAGCTTCACGCAGAGGACAGTGTGGAAGCCATGAAGCAGCTCCCGGTCCGCCCTGACGTGATCCTTCTGGACCCGATGTTTCCGGCGCGCACGAAAAGCGCGCTGATCAAGAAAAAGTTCCAGCTTCTTCATGAACTGGAACAGCCCTGCGAAAACGAAGAGGAGCTTCTTGAAGCGGCGCTTTTTGCCTGTCCGAAAAAGATCGTGATCAAACGCCCCTTGAAGGGGCCTTATCTTGCCGGACGGAAGCCCGACTACTCCCTGACCGGAAAGGCCATCCGCTACGACTGTATCCTGCCTCATGCATAAAACCGCACGAAAGACAAAGGAGTTCTGTTATGCGCTACCCTGAATTTATACGCCCGGGCGATACCATCGCCTACGCCGCACCGTCCTTCGGTGCCTCTTCCGAACCATACTTCTCCGCATTTGAGAATGCCAGAAAAAAACTGAAGGCCCTCGGCTTTCGTGAACAGCTCGGTCCGAATGTCTATAAGTCCGACGGCGTCGGCATCTCCACGGATCCCGAAAGCTGCGGAAAGGAACTGACGGATCTTTATCTGGACCCGCAGAATCAGGCGATCTTCTCTGTCGGAGGCGGTGAGCTCATGTGTACGGATCTTCCCTACGTAAACTGGGAAGCATTGAAGCAGGCAAAGCCCAAGTGGTTCACCGGCTATTCGGACAATACGAATTTTGATTATCTCTCCGCTACGATCCTGGATACCGCAGCGCTTTATTCCTACTGCGCCGGTACCTACGGCATGGAGCCCTGGGACGGATCCGTTCAGGACGCCCTCTCGCTTCTTGAAGGGAACCTTTCCGTTCACGGTTATGAGTATTGGGAAAAGGATTCCTGCAAGGATGCGCTGCATCCCTACGAGCCCTTCAACAAAACAGAAAAAACGGAGCCGGTCTTTGTGAACTGGGACGGCAGGCCTGTTTCCGGACGTTTCATCGGCGGCTGCATGGACTGTCTCATTACGCTCCTCGGAACAGAGTTCGACCGCACCGCTGATTTTCTCAAAAAATATAAAGAAGACGGTTTCATCTGGTTTCTGGAAGCCTGTGATCTGAATGTTCTGTCGATCAGAAGAGCGGTCTGGCAGATGAAGCATGCGGGATGGTTCCGTCATGTGAAAGCCTTCCTAATCGGCCGTCCGGTCGTTTTCGGTTCGGAGATCTTCGGAATGGATCACAGAGAGGCTGTGCTTTCCGAGCTTCGCGAGCTCGGGGTTCCGGTGCTTCTCGATCTGGATATCGGCCACTGTGCGCCCATGATGACGCTCATCACCGGCGGTTACGGAACAGTCAGTCCGTACAGCAACAATATCCGCGTCGATTTTGAACTGCGGTAAATATCCGTTCCGCGCAGAAGGGGCGTGCAGAAAACTCTGAACAGTTTTCCGCACGCCCCTTTCAGGCTGAGTCTTCCGAAAAATGCTTCGCAGACTGTTTATTCTTCATTCAACTCTTCTTTTACATCTTCTCCGTTTTCCTCAGGCTCTTCGAAACTCTGAAGCGGCGGGATCTCCGTTTCTTCCTTTCCGGTATTTCTGAGGTAGGAAGGAATATCCAGCTCATCGTCAATGCTTCCGGCTGCTTCCTCATCTTCGCACTTATCCGTGATAGACGGCATGTCATAGAAGGAAAGTCTTTCCTGCTGTACCGGCGGGAAGTAACGGCGCATCACCTGCTTCATCGAAGTCATATACGCAAAGTAGTTCGGCAGATGCTCGATCAGAAGCGGAAGCTCCGGATCCTCTTCATTGATCTTCTCCACATAGTAGTCCACATCCAGCTGGCCTCTTCCCACGGGGACTTCCTGAAACTGCAGATATGTAAGCTTCGGCTTGACGATGACATCCTTGAAATGGCACGATACGATCCTTCCGTGAAGCTTGCGGAAGACCTCGTCCATGAACGCGCGCTGATTCACGAAACGGTCGATGGAATTCATCCAGTTTGCGATGTCCAGATGCACCGCGAGTTTGTCGGATCCGACATCCTCAATGAATTTCAGATACTCATCGGGTCCCGTCGGCACCATCCACTGCATCGGCTCGATCGCATATTTTGTATTCTTCGGATTGGCCGTCTCAATGATCTCGCGGGTCGTTTCCACGACGCGCTGATAAAAGTCCGGATCATAATTTCCCGGATAGAAGCCTGCCCAGTCGGAACCGTTCGCGCCGGAAATATTGACGCAGCAGGAAGCTCCCAGATAATCCGCAAGCTTCAGCTGTTCCACGCAGTATTTTACAGCCGCCTTTCTCGCTTTCGGATCCGGGTTCATGGGGTTGCACCATGCACCTACCTCGGCGATCACCACATCATTCTCTTCCGCGATCTCGCGGAAACGGTCGATCGTCCGGAAATTGGTCTTGTAGCTGCCGGGGAATACGGCTGACTTCACATTGAGCGCCTTTAATTTCTCCATCCACTTTTCCGGATTGTTTTTGTAAAAACTGTAGTTCATTCCGAGTCTCATAATTCTCTCCTTTTCCGTATTCACCCGGAAAGCTTCCGGATGAGCTGAAAACACAGGCTGTGCTTACAGAAGAAGCGCCAGCAGGGGGATCGTGATAAAACAGGCAAGCGTACTCAAAAGAAGCACGCCGGCTGCCATTCTGGTTTCACATTTATAAAGCTCCGACAGGCTCTGGATCGCGGATGCGCAGGGCGTTGCCGAAAGGATCAGCACGCAGGCTTTGAACACCTTAGGAAGCGGCAGGAATACCACGCATGCGTATGCAAACAGCGGAAACGCAACCAGTTTTAAAAGTGCTGCAAAAAATACATACGGATTGCCGAAGATATCCTTTGCGGGTGTGGATGCCAGACGGACGCCGAGAACCAGCATGCATAAAGGTGCGGCAATATTGCCCATGTTGGCGATACCGTTCTGCACAAAGTCCGGCAGGACACGGTTCAGCCGGAGGAAATACGCCGGCAGCGCCATGTAAAGGCCGAGGATCGCAGGGTTTGTGAAGATCGCCTTCAGAGAGATAAATCTCTTTTCATGTGTGATGCAGAAAGCACCGTACGAATACAGGATGACATTCATGGAGACCATGTACATCGTTGCGTAGCAGGCGGCCTGCGGCGCGTCCGGAAACAGGATGGCCACGATCGGAAGACCGAAGAAGCCTACATTTCCCATGACCGATGCGATGTTCATCACCCGGTATCTGCCGTCATCGAATTTCTTTTTCGTGATCAGCGCCATCAGAAGAAGGAACAGTGCCTGTACAAGAAGCGTGGTCAGAAAGAACAGCGCCATATTGCCGGTTTCCTTCCACGAAAACTCCATTTTCAGAAATGAGGAGAGGATGAGGCAGGGCGAGGTGCTGTAGACCAGCAGTCCCGACGCCGTATCCAGATGATCCTCGGATACGATATGTGCTTTCCGGATCAGAAATCCGGGAACGATGTACAGAAGCATCATCAGCACATTGAACAGTGTGACCGTAAACATTATATTTTTGCCTCTTACGTATTCATTCAGTACTTCATGCTGCTGCGATACTCTATTCTTCTCCGCTGTCTTCGTCCGTATCCGGAAGTCCGTCCGTCAGGAACGCATCCGGGAACTTGTTCTGATCGGGGTCCTCCACGATGCTGACAAGCGTCAGCCCGTTTGCGGGCGCCGTGGGACCGGCCTTCGAACGGTCCTTTGCCGCCAGGATCTCAGGCATGATCTCCTCGGGCCAGAGACCCGAACCGATCTTTTTCAGCGTACCCACGATGATCCGCACCATGTTGTACAGAAAACCGTTTCCGACGATCCGGAAGGTGATCATATCCCCTTCCTTTGTGATATCCAGCGAATAGATCGTGCGCACCGTGGACTTTATTTTGGTATGCACCGAACAGAAGGATTTGAAATCATGCTGTCCGATCAGAAGATCCGCACAGCGCTGCATCTTCGGAACATCCAGATCGTAATAGTAAAAATGCGCATAGTTCCGTTCTCTGGGAAGCGGCAGCTTCCGGTTTAAGATCCGGTACTCATACGTTTTGATCATGTTCCGCTTCCGCGGATGGTAGTCTGACGGCACCTCATCGGAGTCCTGGATCACGATATCATCCGGCAGAAATTCGTTCAGCGCAAACTTGAACTTGTCTGCGGGGATACGGCTCTCTGTATCAAAGACAGCGATGTTTCCGTCCGCATGCACGCCGGAATCCGTCCGGCTTGCACCGATCACATGGATCTCTTCCTTCAGAAGCTTTTTCAGCGCTCGGTTCAGCACTTCCTCGATGGAAACGCCGTTCGGCTGCATCTGCCAGCCCACATAATTCGTGCCGTCATAGGACACGATCAGTCTGATCCTTCTCAAATCCTGCCTCCGGAAACTCTTCCCAGAAGGATCATGCTCACCAGATAGAAAAGGAGCACCAGATAAGCAATATAATCTTCCTTCCGATACTTCAAAGGATGCAGCTTTGTTCTTCCGTCACCGCCGTGGTAGCATCTGGCTTCCATGGCAAGCGCCAGGTCGGAAGCACGCCGGAATGCGGAAATGAACAGGGGGATCAGAAGCGGCACCATAGCCTTGGCCTTTTTGATCAGGCCGCCGGTCTCAAAGTCCGCACCTCTTGCCATCTGCGCCTTCATGATCTTGTTGACCTCTTCCACCAGGATCGGAATGAAACGGAGCGCAATGCTCATCATCATGCCGATCTCATGGACCGGTACCTTGATGACCTTCAGGAAACGGAGCGCCTTTTCAAGACCGTCCGTCAGCCGGTTCGGCGTTGTGGTCAGCGTCATCATGGAGGAACCCATGATCAGAAGGATGAGGCGGAGCACCATCACGCCTGCAGTCTGAAGACCCTCTTTCGTGATCTTGAATATCCAGAACTGAACGATCGGCTCGCCCTGCACAAAAAAGATGTTGAACAGGGAGGAGATGATCAGGATCACGAGGATCGCACGCAGACCTCTCACGATAAAACGGACAGGCACGCGGCTGATTCCGATGATCATGCCTAAAAAGGCCACTGCATAGAGATAACACAGGATACCGTGACCGGCATAGAGGGAAATAATATATACGATTGTAAAAGCAAGCTTCACCCGTGGGTCCAGTCTGTGAATGACCGAATCGGCATCATAATACTGACCCAGTGTAATATCCCGTATCATATTTTCTTCTTAAACACTCTCAGAATTTCGTTTTTTGCGTCTTCTACCGTCAGAACGTCGGTATTTACATCATACCCGCGCTCCTTCAGTTCGTACATGACATAAGTGATCTGCGGAGCCGAAAGTCCCATGGACTCAAGCTCCTTATAATGCTGAAACACATGCACCGGCGTGTCGTCGAAAGCAAGCTTTCCGCCGTTCATGACAAGCAGGCGGTCTGCATAGCGCGCCACATCGTCCATACTGTGAGAGACCAGCACCACAGCAATGCCGCGGCTTTTGTTCAGCTCTGCGATCTGGTTCAGGATCTCGTCACGGCCTTCCGGATCCAGTCCCGCGGTAGGCTCGTCCAGCACCAGATAGTCCGGGTCCATGGCCAGAACGCCCGCAATGGCGACCCGGCGCTTTTCTCCGCCGGAGACCTCGAACGGGGACTTTTCATAGTAGCTTTCGTCCAGTCCGACCTGGTCCAGTGCTTCTTTTGCCCTTCTCTCTGTCTCCTCTTTGGAAAGCCCGAGATTCTTCGGTCCGAAACAGACATCCTTCAGGATCTCGGATTCAAACAGCTGATGCTCCGGATACTGAAAGACCAGCCCCACCTTCTGACGCAGCGTCCGGATGGGATAATCCTTCTGAAAAACGTCCTGACCGTCAAAAAACACCTGACCGAGGGTCGGCTTCATCAGACCGTTCAAAAACTGCACCAGCGTGGATTTTCCGCTGCCGGTGTGTCCGATGATGCCCACGAATTCACCCTTTTCGATCTTCAGGCTGACATTATTCACGGCAAAGACCGGTTTCTTTACATCCGGATCATAGATATAAGATACATTTTTCAGTTCAATCGACATAATTCCTCCACAAGCTCCTCCGTTCTGAGGATACTGTCCGGAAGGTGCAGACCGGCTGCCTTCAGTTCACAGGCAAGCGCCGTCACCTGAGGAACCGTCATGTGATACTTTTTCAGTTCCTCTGTCTGTCTGAAGATCTCCCGCGGAGTTCCGTCCATCACCGGCTTTCCTTCATCCATAATGATGATGCGGTCCGCGTCGATGGTCTCTTCCATATAATGTGTGATCAGGATGACCGTGATTCCGGCTTCCCGATTCAGTTCATGAACGGTCTCAATGACCTCTTTTCTTCCCATGGGATCCAGCATGGCCGTCGGCTCATCCATCAGGATGCATTTCGGACGCATCGCCAGAACGCCCGCGATGCCGATCCTCTGCTTCTGACCGCCGGACAGATGGTTGGGCGAATGCATGGCAAACGCCTCCATGCCGACGCGTTCAAGCGCCTTTTCCACACGGTCCGCGAGTTCTGCCTGCGGCACGCCGATGTTTTCCGGACCGAACGCCACATCCTCTTCCACAATGTTTCCGATGATCTGATTGTCCGGATTCTGGAAGATCATGCCTGCGTTCTGACGGATCTCGTAAAGAGAATCCTCGTCGCGTGTATCCTTCTCGCAGACATAGACATAGCCTTCCGAGGGCAGAAGAAGTGCGTTGACATGCTTGGCAAGCGTTGATTTTCCGCTGCCGTTATGTCCCAGAACCGCCACAAAGGAGCCTTCCGCGATCTCCAGATTCACGCCGTCCAGCGCCCGGAAGATGCCGATCTCCTTTTCGTCATCATCATATTCTTTATATTCGTGGATCAGATCCTTGATCCTGATAATACTCATACAGAAGACCTCACGAATTTTTCTTCCGGCGGATCAGATACCGGATCTCAAAAATATCCAGTACTGCGACCAGAATTCCGGCTGCGATGCCGAATACCACGTTCAGCGGCTCGATCAGACCCTGCACCAGGATCACGATGATCAGCGGCGGCATCACAAATACTAAGGGATAGCGGCACCATTCCGGAAGCTTCAGACCGCTTCCTTTGTCCGCTTCTTTTTTCAGATTATCAAAGCCCCAGCCCACGTGGTAGACGGTAAAGATCGTATAGATCAGCGCACCGCAGGGAAGAAGCACGTTCGAAACCAGGAAATCCTCCATGCCCTGAATGTCCAGCGCCTTTTTCTCACCGCCGATCACCACATTCAGCACAGCATTTTTCCACGGGCCGTAGCCTAAAATACAGGGCATGCATAAAAGAAGCATGGCAGCCGCATTCAGAATGACCGCTTTTTTTCTGGGCCAGCCGAATACATCCATCAGATTGGCCACCAGATTTTCAAACACGGCGATGACGGTTGAAAAAGCGGCAAAGCACATGAACAGGAAGAACAGTGTTCCCCAAAGGCGGCCACCCTTCATATTGACAAAGATCGTCGGCAGTGACTCGAAGATCAGCGAAGGACCTGCTGCGGAGTCCACATTGTAGGTATAGCAGCCCGGGAAAATGATCAGGCCTGCACAGATCGCAACGAAGGTGTCCAGTATACAGATCCGCACGGATTCACCGAGGACCGTTCTGTCCTTGCTCATATAGGAACCGAAGATCTCCATGGAACCGATACCGATGGAAAGCGTAAAGAACGCCTGGTTCATGGCTGCGGAAGCCACGCTTCCGATCCCCTGCTCCGCTGCGCGGTGAAGATCCGGGATCAGGTAGAATTTCAGGCCTTCGCCCGCATTCTCCAGCGTAAAGCTGTGTACGACCAGTACCAGAATGAGTGCGAGAAGTCCCGTCATCATCCACTTGCTGATCCGTTCCACGCCGGACTGAAGACCCATTGCGCAGACCACGAAGCTTCCGACGGCAACGATCGCCATATAAAGCGTCATTTTGCCGCTGCCTGTCAGCATCGTCCCGAAAACGCCTCCGACAGCCGCAGCAACAGCCTCCCGGCTTTCGCCCGCCTGCACCATCTGCGTGATGCCGGTAAAGCCGCCGCTTAAGAATTTGACAAAATAGTTCAGCATCCATCCTGCGACGGGTACATAGAACATCATCAGAAGATAACAGCCTGCCATGCAGAACCAGCCGTGAAGATGCCACCTGCTGCCGGGTTTTTCCAGTGACTTATATGCATTCACGATCGTCTGACCGGAGCCGCGTCCGAGAGAGAGTTCCATGGTAAGCACCGGAATTCCGAGGATCACGAGGAAGATCAGATACAGAAGAACAAATGCTCCTCCGCCGTAAAGTCCTGTGATATACGGAAACTTCCATATATTTCCGAGGCCGATCGCACATCCTGCCGACACCAGTAAAAACCCGATCCTGGATTTGAAATTTTCACGCTGTTTCATACTGTTCCCTTACTTTTCCATTCAGCTTTCCGACCGGAAGAAGATCCCAGCATGCGAAAAAAGCCGAAAATTAGTCATTATCCATTGTATTATACTTCATACGGTTTTGAAAAACAAGGCTTTATTGAAGCAGAGAATGAAATGCGCATCAAAAAAGGAAGGGCCGCCGAAGCTGCCCTTCCTTCATTCCCGAATATATGATTCTGTGTGATCGCAGTCTTAACCGATCAGCAGTGACTTTCCGGTCATTTCCTTCGGCTGTTCCAGTCCCATCAGCTGAAGAAGCGTCGGAACGATGTCCGCAAGGCAGCCGCCTTCACGGAGCGTATACTTCGGATCTGCGTTCACAAGGATGAACGGAACCGGATTCGTGGTGTGAGCGGTGAAAGGATCGCCGGTCTCGTAGTCGATCATCTGCTCGCAGTTGCCGTGGTCTGCGCAGATGAACATCTGGCCGCCTGCCTCTTTTACGAACTTCACGACTTCGCCTACGCACTCGTCGATGACGCCGACAGCCTTGACAGCCGCGTCGATCACGCCGGTATGACCGACCATGTCGGGATTTGCGAAGTTGACGATGATGACATCATAATAAGCCTCGCCGTTTTCATCCTTCTTTGTGATCGCCTCGGACAGACGGTCACAGACAGTGTAGGCGCTCATTCTGGGCTTCAGATCATAGGTCGCAACATACTTCGGGGAATCGACCAGAATACGGTCCTCGCCTTCGTTGGGCGCTTCGATGCCGCCGTTGAAGAAGAAGGTGACATGAGCGTACTTTTCCGTTTCTGCAATACGTGCCTGACGCATGCCCTTCTTTGCCAGATATTCGCCGAAGGTGTTGGTGATCTCTTCCTTCACGAAAGCGACCAGCTTGTTCGGGATCGTGACGTCATAATCCGTGAAGCATACGTAAACAACGTCCGGACGTGCTTCGCCGCGGTTGAAATAGGTGAACTCGTCGTCGCAGAAAACGTGTGTCATTTCTCTTGCACGGTCGGGACGGAAGTTATAGAAGATCACGGAATCGCCGTCCTCAACAAGGCCGTAGGGCTTGCCGTCTTTACGGATGACGGAAGGAAGAACGAATTCATCGGAAACACCGTTTGCATAAGAATCGCGGATGCACTGCACGGGATCTGCAAATTCCACGCCTTCACCGAAGCGGAGTGCTCTGTAAGCCTTTTCCACACGGTCATAGTTCTTGTCACGGTCCATTGCATAGTAACGGCCGGAGACCATCACGATCTCACCGACACCGATCTCTTTGCACTTGTCCGCAAGTTCCTGTACATAATCCGCACCGGATTCCGGCGGCGTGTCACGTCCGTCCAGGAATGCATGAATGTAGACCTTGTTCAGACCGTTTCTCTTTGCAAATTCGAGAAGGCCGTAGATATGTGTGTTATGGGAATGAACACCGCCGTCCGATACCAGGCCCCAGAGATGAAGCGCGGAATCGTTCTTTTTGCAGTTTTCCACTGCCTGAAGCATAGCGGGGTTCTCAAAGAAATCGCCGTCCATGATGGATTTCGTGATGCGGGTCAGTTCCTGATATACGATTCTTCCGGCACCCATGTTCAGATGACCGACTTCAGAGTTGCCCATCTGTCCTTCCGGAAGACCGACTGCCATACCGGACGCATTGCCGGGTACAAAAGGATAATCCTTCTTCAGCGCGTCGATGTTCGGTGTGTTTCCCAACGCCACTGCATTGCCTTCGGTTCTGTCATTCAGACCGAAGCCGTCTAAGATCATAAGTACTGTCGGTTTCTTTGCCATGATTCTGTCCTCTTTCTTTTTATCTGTTCCGGCTGACCGGACTGTTTTACTCGATGCTCCGGCGTTTTGCCGAAACCTTGTTAATTTTATCACACTCTGCAGACAGTTGCAACTGACTCAAAGCACATATTTTTCGATCATTTCCGCAGCCTTCTCAAGACCGGCCCTGTCTTCCTCCAGAAAACGGCTGTACAGCGGACTGTCGATATCCAGAACGCCCCAGACCTTCCCGTCTTTATGAAGCGGCACGACGATCTCCGAATTGGAGGCACTGTCACAGGCGATATGACCGGAGAACTGATGCACATCCGGCACGAGCTGTGTCCTGTCCTCCAGAACGGCCGTTCCGCAGACGCCCTTTCCGGGCTCGATCTCCACACAGGCCGGTTTTCCCTGGAAAGGTCCCAGAACCAGTATCCCGTTCTCCATGATATAAAAGCCTGCCCAGTTCAGGTCCGGAAGTCTGTCCCACAGAAGGGCTGATATATTGGACAGATTCGCGATCAGATGCGGAACCTCCTCTGTCATGGCACGCAGGTCATCTGCTAATTCTTCGTAGTCAGTCATATTGTCTCCGATCTCTTTTCAAAAAGAAAAACCCGGGAAGAGCCGGAGGGTACTGCTTCTCCGCATCTTCCCGGATCAGGGTCTTCAAAAATTTATGCGTTTGCGATCACACCGAAGTCAGCCTTCAGGGAAGCGCCGCCTACCAGACCGCCGTCGATATCGGGCTGTGCAAACAGCTCTGCAGCATTCTTCGCATTAACGGATCCGCCGTACTGGATACGGATCTCTTCTGCAGTCGCATCGTCGTAAAGCTCACGGATCACGTCACGGATCGCTCCGCAGACTTCCTGTGCCTGCTCGGTGGTAGCGGTCTTGCCGGTACCGATCGCCCAGATGGGTTCGTATGCGATGACCATCTTTGCCGCATCAGCAGCTGCCACGTTCTGCAGACCGATCTTGATCTGCATGCGGATCCAGTCGAGGGTGATGCCCTGTTCGCGCTGCTCTAAAGACTCGCCGCAGCACATGATGGGGGTCAGACCTTTTTCGATGGCCTTCAGGACCTTCTTATTGATGTCTGCATCGGTCTCCTTGAAGTATTCACGGCGCTCTGAATGGCCCATGATCACATAACCGCAGCCTGCATCCTTGATCATATCGCCGGAGATCTCGCCGGTATATGCGCCCTTGTCTTCAAAGTAAAGGTTCTCGGCGCCGACACCGATCTTCGTGCCTTTGACTGCTTCCACAACGGTGGTGATATCAATAGCGGGAACACAGAAAACAACGTCGTTCTCAGAATCCTTGACAAGCGGGATCAGTGTCTCGCAAAGTGCCTTTGCTTCTGTGGGCGTGCAGTTCATTTTCCAGTTGCCTGCAATAATCTTCTTTCTCATTCTGTTCTCCTTATACACAAACGGCAGAAGCGGGCGCATTTTCTGCACCCGCTTTCAGCCGGATCATGATCAATCCTTATCGTCAGCTGCTACTACGCCGGGAAGTTCCTTGCCTTCCAGGAATTCAAGAGAAGCGCCGCCGCCGGTGGAGATGTGGCTCATCTTGTCAGCATAACCTAACTGGTTGACTGCTGCTGCGGAATCGCCGCCGCCGATCACGGTGATCGCATCGGTCTCAGCAAGAGCTGCTGCTACAGCGATGGTACCCTTTGCAAGGATCGGATTTTCGAATACGCCCATCGGTCCGTTCCAGACAACGGTCTTTGCGGACTTCACAGCGTCTGCATACAGTTCACGGGTCTTCGGTCCGATATCCATGCCCATCTTGTCAGCCGGGATCGCATCGGAATCCACAACATCGATCGCGATCTCTGCATCGATCGGATCCGGGAAGCTTGCGGTGATGACGGTATCGATGGGAAGAAGAAGCTTCTTGCCGAGCTTTTCAGCCTTAGCCATCATTTCCTTGCAGTAGTCGATCTTGGACTCGTCAAGAAGAGAAGTACCGACTTCGTATCCCTTTGCCTTTAAGAAGGTGTAAGCCATACCGCCGCCGATGATGAGGGTATCGCACTTCTCAAGGAGGTTGGAGATAACATTCAGCTTGTCAGCAACCTTTGCGCCGCCGAGGATCGCTACGAACGGACGTACCGGATCGTCAACTGCATTGCCGAGGAAGTCGATCTCTTTCTTCATCAGGTAACCGACTGCATTGGTGCCGCCCTTAGCGGTGATGAACTTGGTAACGCCTTCTACGGAAGCATGTGCACGATGTGCGGAACCGAAAGCGTCGCATACATAATCGTCAGCAAGATCAGCCAGCTCTTTGGAGAAAGCTTCGCTGTTGTCTGTTTCTTCCTTGCCGCGGAAACGGGTATTCTGAAGAAGGATCACATCGCCGTCGTTCATAGCTGCTACGGTGTTGGTTGCTTCTTCGCCGGTTACGTTGTAATCAGCAACGAACTTGACTTCCTTGCCGAGCTTCTCAGTCAGTCTGACTGCTACCGGTGCTAAAGACTCGCCTTCGTTGGGCCCGTTCTTTACTTTGCCGAGATGTGAGCAGAGGATGACCTTTGCGCCTTCGTCTGCAAGCTTCTCGATGGTGGGAAGTGCAGCCACGATTCTGGTTTCATCAGTGATGACGCCTGCCTTTAACGGAACGTTGAAATCACAGCGGACAAGAACTCTTTTGCCCTTCAGATCCTTCAGATCTTCAATAGACTTTTTGTTTAACATAATTGATCTCCTTTTTTAGAAAGAGGGTCGGGTCCAGACGGGCCGGGCCCTCGGGGCTTTGTATTTGACTGTAGAAAAACTTATGCAAGCGTCACTGTCGATCGCTCCGCGCTATGCTTGTGCCCTTTGGGTGCGCTCCCGCGATCGCCGCGACTCATAACTCCGGACTTCGTCCTACGTTATTCGTTCGCTTGTATTCGTCGAAATGACTCTAAAACATGCTCTGCTTTATGCTTTGCGTCACTGTCGATCGCTCCGCGCTATGCTTGTGCCCTTTGGGTGCGCTCCCGCGATCGCCGCAACTCATAACTCCGGACTCTCGTCCTACGTTATTCGTTCGCTTGTATTCGTCGAAATGACTCTAAAACATGCTCTGCTTTATGCTTTGCGTCACTGTCGATCGCTCCGCGCTATGCTTGTGCCCTTTGGGTACGCTCCCGCGATCGCCGCAACTCATAACTCCGGACTTTCGTCCTACGTTATTCGTTCGCTTGTATTCGTCGAAATGACTCTAAAACATGCAAGCATGTTTTATGATTCATTTCTCCTCATTACAGTTCCGCAAAGTATTTAATTGTTCTGACCATCTGGCTGGTGTAGGAGTTCTCGTTGTGGTACCAGGACACTACCTGAACCTCGAAGGGGTCGTCGCCGATCTTGGAAACCATGGTCTGTGTTGCATCGAACAGAGAACCGTAGGTCATGCCGATAACGTCAGAAGAAACGATCGGATCTGTGTTGTAGCCGAAAGATTCGGAAGCAGCAGCCTTCATAGCAGCATTGATGCCGTCCTTGGTTACGTAGTCACCCTTGACAACTGCGGTCAGGATGGTGGTGGAACCTGTGGGAACCGGAACACGCTGTGCGGAGCCGATGAGCTTGCCGTTCAGTTCGGGGATAACAAGGCCGATTGCCTTTGCAGCACCGGTAGAGTTGGGAACGATGTTTGCAGCGCCTGCACGTGCACGGCGAAGGTCACCCTTCTTGTGCGGTCCGTCAAGGATCATCTGGTCGCCGGTGTATGCATGGATGGTAGACATGATACCAGCCTGGATCGGAGCGTAGTCATTCAGAGCCTTTGCCATCGGAGCAAGGCAGTTGGTGGTGCAGGATGCAGCAGAGATAACGGTGTCATCCTTGGTTAAGGTGTTCTCGTTTACAGAGTAAACGATCGTCGGAAGATCTTCGCCAGCCGGAGCAGAGATAACGACCTTCTTAGCGCCTGCTTCGATATGAGCCATGGATTTTGCCTTTGTGGTGTAGAAGCCGGTGCACTCCAGAACTACGTCAACACCGATCTCGCCCCACGGAAGTTCTGCAGCATTAGCCTTAGCGTAGATGGTAAGGACTTTGCCGTCAACTGTGATGGTACCTGCTTCGTCATCTGCTTCTACGGTGTGAAGATTGTCACCGATCTTTCCGCAGTATCCGCCCTGTGCGGTATCATACTTTAAAAGGTGTGCAAGCATGGAAGGCTTTGTCAGATCGTTGATAGAAACGATTTCATAACCTTCTGCACCAAACATCTGTCTGAATGCCAAACGACCGATACGACCAAAACCATTAATCGCAACTTTAACTGCCATTGTCTGTTTCCTCCATAGAAAAAATTATATACATGATGTTGGGGCTTAAAACTTTGCCCCAACAAAGGGCCAAAATAGGCTTGCCCTTATTTTTAACACCATTTGGCTAAAGTTTACTCTTTTTTTTCCAAAAAATCAAGGCTTTTTTCCAAATTTGTTAAATTTTTATCAATCGCTTTTACAGCAGTGTTTCCATCTCATCCACAAGCTCTCCGAAGTATGAAAGCGCCTCGTTTACCGGCTGCGGCGTGGACATATCGACACCTGCGATCTTCAGCACGCTGATCGGATCCATGGAAGAACCTGCGGACAGGAACTTCTTGTAATCCGCGACTGCGGGCGCGCCTTCCTTTAAGATCCGGTTCGCGATCGCGACTGCCGCGCAGAAGCCGGTGGAATACTGGAAGACATAATAATTGTAGAAGAAATGCGGGATCCTTGCCCATTCCATCGCGATGCCGTCGTCGGAGATCATGTCCGGTCCGAAGTACAGTTTGTTGAGCTCGTGATATTTCTTCATGAGCGCATCGGCCGTGAGCTGCTGTCCGCTCTCCGCCATCTGTCCCATCGCAAGCTCGAACTCGGCAAACATGGTCTGGCGGTAGACCGTTCCCTTGAAGGACTCGAGAAAATGGTTGATGAGGTATGCTCTCTCTTTTTTGTCCGTCGTGTTCTTCAGAAGATACTGGTTCAGAAGCACTTCGTTCACGGTGGAGGCGACCTCCGCCACGAAGATCACATAATGAGATGTGGCAACGGGCTGGTTGTGCACGCTGAAATAGCTGTGGATGGAATGGCCCATCTCATGCGCCAGCGTGAACTGGCTGTCCAGATTGCTCTTGAAATTCATCAGAACGAAGGGATGCGGTCTTGCGCCGCCTGTGGAGTACGCGCCGCTTCTCTTGCCGACGTTTTCGTACACGTCGATCCACCGGTTGTCAAAGCCTTCCTGAAGGATATCCGTATAGTCGCTTCCGAGCACCTCGAGTGCCGCCTTGACGGTCTTCTTTGCCTGTTCGAAGGTGACCTCCTTCGCGGCGTCCTTTACGATAGGCGTATAGACGTCATACATGTGAAGCTCGTCCACGCCGAGCATCTTCTTTCTGAGACGCACGTAATGATACATCTTGTCCAGATTGTCATGCATCGCCTGAATCAGGTTGTGGTAAACAGAGACCGGCACTTCGGTGCGGTCCAGCGCCGCCTCCAGCGTGGAATTGTAATGGCGCATGTTCGCAAAGAACTTGAGCTGTTTGAAATGACCGTCCAGGATCGTTGCGATCGTGTTCTTGTATTCTTCCAGATGACCGTAATAGTTTTCAAAGACTTCCTTCCGGAATGCGCGGTCGGGAGATTCCTGAAGAGAAACGAAGGAGCCGTTCGTGACCGGGCGCTCATTGCCGTCCGCGTCCTTCACGGGTGTCCATGTAAGGTCTGCGTTTCTTAACATGCCGCCGATGTTTTCGGGTGCTTCCGCGATCTCGCCTGCCGCTGCAAGGATCGTCTCCTCTGCGGGGCTTAAAATATGCGCCGCCTTCGCGCGGATCTTTTCAACGGGTCTTCTGTAGATCTCCAGTTCCGGACATTCCGCGAAAAACGCATTCAGCTTTTCTTCGGAGATCGCCATGATCTCGGAATCCGCAAAGGCCGCTGCGCTTGAGATCTGCACGGAAACGCCGGTCGCCTTGCCGTTCATGTCCTGATAGAAATTGTTTCCCGTATCTTCATCGCTCTTCTGGCTTGCATAGCCTGCGAATCTGCGCAGGCGGAGCGAGACCTCGTCATCCAGCTGCCAGAAGGAAAGCAGTGTCTCTGCATCGTTTCCGAGTTTTCCCTGATAGGCGCGGATCTTTTCCGGATAAACCTTCAGTTCCTCCATTTCCCGAAACCATGCCTCATCCGATTCGAACAGGCCGGAGAGATCCCAGGTGTATTCCACCGGAACTTCACTTCTTTTTAAAATCTTGCTTTCTGCCATCATACACCTCCTCATATAATCAAGTGTTTTTTGTTGAAAATACAGGCTTTTTCAGCCTTCCATATCTCAGTGAACGAGCCGATGCTATGAGCATTTCGATGTATCGGGTACTGAAATAGCGGATGAAGGGTACACAAAATAAAACGT
>JAZUFC010000271.1:0-2271 GCA_045640465.1 Lachnospiraceae bacterium
GCCCTCCCGCTTCTTTTCGGAAGGGAGCATCACACTTCGCGGTGAAGAGATCCATTATCATACCGTCAGTGAAGACAACGTTTTCTATGACGAAGCCGGAAAACCGATCGCTTCGATCTATTCCTACTCTTATTTCCGCGACGATGTGGAATCGCCCGAAGACCGGCCTGTGATCTTTGCTTTCAACGGCGGTCCCGGTTCCTCCAGCATGTATGTGCACGCAGGTTTTCTGGGTCCGAAGCGTGTTAAATACGAAGGGGATCTCGACCGTGATTCCATCCCGCCCTATCCGATGACGGACAATCCGGACTGTCTTCTGGACATTGCCGATCTTGTTATCGTCGATATGATCGGAACCGGCTACGGCCTCCTTCTGGATGAGACCAAAAAAGACCAGTTCTACGGTGTTGAAGAAGACGCGGAAGCTTTCCTCTACTTCACGGAGATGTGGTGCCAGCGCTATCAGCGTTCTCTTTCTCCGAAATATCTGGTAGGAGAAAGCTATGGCTGCACCAGAGCCTCCACAGCGGCAGGCATCTCCGTATCAGGCGGCAAACTCAGAAGCTACGGCATCAAGTTCAGCGGTCTTGTACTGATCGGCGACACGGTCACAACAGGCGACTATTACGGCGTCAACATGGGCGTGGAACACAGTGTGCTCCGCTTCCCGACCTATGCAGCCGTCAACTGGTATCACAACCATCCGACGGACCAGACAGTCGATGAATTTGCGCTGGAAGCCAAAGCATTTGCAGATCATGACTATCTGCTTGCGCTGTATCAGGGCGAGGCGCTTCAGGGCGAAGAAAGAAAGGCCGTCATCGATAAGATCCGTTATTATACGAATGTCAGTGAAGAATATCTGGAAAACAACCAGCTGCGGATCGATGAAGATACCTTCCGTGCAGAGGTCCTGAAGGACAGGAACATTGCAGTCGGCCGCTGCGACGGCCGCTTCACACGTCCGCTCTTCACTCCGAGACTTGCGGAAAGCGATCCGAAGCATGCACTCTTTGATGATGCCATGATGGACCATTACGAGCCCTGCTACTATGCCGCCATGGCCGGTGCGATCGCTCCCGCGCTCGGCATCAAGCTGGAGCGCAGCTACGTTCCCTCCACTTCCTTCTACAGAGACTGGAACCGCAAATGTGAAGGCGGCACCACCGGCGAGCGCCTGCGCGATGCCATGAACATGACCTTCGGCATGCGGACCCTGTTTGCAAACGGCTGGTACGATATCTGCACCGAGATCGGCTTTGTCTACTACACTGTCGATCATGCAGGCCTTCCGCATGACAGAGTCTCCGTAAAGGCTTATCCCAGCGGACACATGATCTACGTGGGCGAAGAAAACATTAAAGCACTTTCAGACGATATCCGCGCTTTTGTACTGAATCAGTAATTGCGGATTCACCATACTGAGAACAGGGGGATCACGTTTCACGCGATCCCCCTGTTCTCAATGAAAGTCTATGTTTTTACTTTTTTCCGTAAGCTTCTTTCAGGTCAGAGACCTTCTTATATTGTTTGTACCCCTCCAGTTTTTTACTCCAATGAATGCGCATCGTCTTTTTGTTTACGATGTGTTTGGAGCCTTCAAACGGCCTTAAATAAATGAGATCATTATCTCTGTCATAACCGATGGAAACGAGAAGATAATCTCCTTTTTTAACGTCGTTCTCCTCTTCAAAGGTCTTTGTTCTATAGTCATAAACACCGATGTACTGAAGTCCTGTAAAAATATCATCCTCTTCTTCCCAGATTCCGGCAATCACATCGATTACTTTATAGTCATTCTCTGCATAATAAGATCCCATCTGAATTTTTGTGTGAGTTTCGGGAAGGTCCACATCTCCTTGAACAGAATCTCCGGTATAACCCAGATATTCGACAAGCAGCATCGCATCCGATGCCCTGATCAGATCATCTACACTTTCTATCCGATATATCACGTCTCCTGCTGCATTAGGATCGATCTCTGTTTGCTTTTTGCAGCCTGCTGCAGAAAGCATGAGAACCATAATAATGATAACAGCGAGTCTCTTTTTCATATCGTTGCTCCTTTCCATTTGTAAATATTTTTAATCAATATAAAGCATTTACGCCTGCGATATCATCATATTGAGGAGAAGATATCGCATAAATATGAAATTGCAGAGCGGCGTATTCATACATTATTGTAGCTGGATTTCCGCTGTGTGCCAATCCTAAAGCATGTCCGAGTTCATGTCCGTAAACACATTTTGTAAAATTAATATCCGAAATATC
>JAZUFC010000272.1:0-8489 GCA_045640465.1 Lachnospiraceae bacterium
AACTGGAATCGGGGGATGTGAACACCTGGGGATTGAATGTGTTTCCTGAGGAGGGAGATACGGAATTTACTGTCAGCTGTCGGAAGTATTCGCTCTGTGAGCTGCAGGGCCACAGTTACGGTGAATGGGTAACTGCAGAAGAACCAACCTTGACTGAAACCGGCACCAGAGAGCGCACCTGCTCCGTTTGCGGTGACAGGGATACGGAAATTATTCCTGTTCTCACCCCTGCAGCATACAGCATCATTTCCGGGGCAGACAGCGAATGGACTAAGGGCAGCCCTGACGGACTTGTCTTCTCCTCCGATGCACAGTTTGACAAATTCGGCAGTGTCAGGATCGATGGTACCACCATTGAAACCACACACTATACTGCTGAGTCCGGTTCCACCAGGATCACGGTTTTTCCGGCCTTCCTGGAAACTCTGGGCACCGGTGAGCACTCTATTGAGATCGTATCCGTTGACGGAACAGCTTCTGCTTATTTTTCGGTAACAGCTGCTCAGCCGACAGACCCGACAGACCCTGCAGAGCCGTCAGAACCTGCAGATCCGACAGACCCAACAGATCCGACGAACCCGTCAGACCCGACAGACCCTGCAGACCCGTCAGATCCGACAGACCCGTCAGAGCCGACAGAACCAACAGATCCGACGAACCCAACAGAGCCGACAGAACCGTCGGAATCTGCAGACCCGTCAGAGCCGACAGAACCGGCGGATCCTGCTGATCCGGCCTCTCCGCAGACCGGTGATAACAGCAATATGTTTCTGTGGATCGCCTTGCCGGTTGTCAGCGGCGGAGCGCTTGCCGGAACGGCCGCTGCCGGTAAAAAGAGAAAAAAGATGAATGATCAGCCATCATAAATCACCGAAGGGACTGATAACGCCATGCACCTGTGTTTTCGATGCAGAAAGGAGATCTGCGGGCGCCCTGTCTGATTGCAGTATGGCGCATATTGTATTTTTTTTGTCAGTGTGTTAAGCTTTTGATCGGAAGTTCACTGAAAGGGAGAGAGAGCATGAGTCAGTTAAACAGCGAAAAGAAAACTGCGGGCCGGAAATCATATCTGGATATCCTGAGGATCATTGCCTGCATCATGGTACTGTATCATCATACACCGGCAGCGGAATTCTACCGTTCTGCAGTATCATGGCACAAGCTTGTCTACGGCGTGCCTGCAATGCTGGTACGCGCGGATGTGCCGATCTTCTTTATGATCTCCGGAACATTGCTTCTCGGAAGAAAAACGGAGTGGAAGGACGTTATGAAAAAGGTCCTTCGGTTTACGCTCACGCTCGTGTTCTGGGATCTTTTCCTGTTCATCGGATACGATGTGGTCGTGGCGGGCACACCGGTGAATTTCAATCTGTTCTGGATGTTCCTCCGCCGTTTCCTGGAGGGCATGGTCAGCGGCTCCAGCCCGTACTGGTATATCTACGGTTATATCGGATTCCTGCTGATGCTTCCCTTTATCCAGAAGATGTGCGATACAATGAGCAGCAGGGATTATCTGGTCATTCTGATCCTTCATGCGGCACTCTGGACACTGGTACCCATCTCCGATTTTATCTGCCAGATGCGGAATCCCGGCTACTGGCCGCTTCAGATGGATGATGCGTTTGAGGTGCCTCTTGCCGCGCAGAAAGCTTTCTTCTTTACGATCACGGGTTTTTACATTGACCGCCATATCGATGTGACAAAGAACAAAAAGAAGACACTGCTGCTTGCATTTGGTGCGATCCTTCTTTCCGTGCTTCTGATGGGCTTTATGACGATGTATCAGGGACGGTATATCAGGTATACGAACGATTACGTTCAGACCTTCGATTATGTCATGGCAGCCGGTTTCTTCATTGCGGCAAAGGTCATCTTTGACGGCAGAGAACCTGAAAAGCTGAAGAAAGCAGCCGTGTGGCTCTCGTCGCTGACGTTCGGCATCTATCTGATGGATCCAGTGTGGCACATGCTGTTAGACCCGACGGTCAGATCGATCTCAGTTGATAAACCGGTACTGCCGTTCGCAGTCCTCTGGGTGATCCTGTCTGCCCTCGTCGGCGGTTTCCTGACCTGGCTCTTCCGGAAGATCCCGGTTTTGAAAAAGCTGGTGTAATATAAAGAAGGACGGTCCGCATCATGTACTTCGATGCGGACCGTCCTGTCTGAAAAGAACTGTATGGATGTCTGTGCGGCTGCTGTTTATGAAGCGGCTGCAGCGGCATCCCTTTTCATTGCCTTCTGCTGCCAGCCGCTGAAGAGGTAGCAGAAAGCGGAGGGGATCAGGCCGAGTACCCAGCCGGAAGGCAGGGCGAACCAGAGTCCGAGCGTACCGAAGAAGCGTGTGAGAAGCAGCGACATGCCGATCTTGCAGCCGAGCTCGACAAAGCTGGAGATGACGGTCGGTGTCACAAGTCCCATGCCGCGAAGCGCTGAGTTGAGCATCCAGATCAGGCAGAGGGCCGGCAGGAAGCAGGTCGTGACGTTCAGATACTGCTTCACAAGACCGGGGACGACGTCTCCTGCGGTCTTCGGATCCATGTAGATCATCATCAGTTTATCGCCGAACAGGAACATGACGATCATGGACAGGGCGACCAGTGAACCTAAGAGGAGCACAGCTTTCCTCATACCTTCGCGGATACGGTCATACTGCTTCGCTCCGTAGTTCTGGCCTGTATAGACGGACATGGAAAAGGCCACCTGCGAGAAGGAGATCTGTACGATCTGCATGCATTTCTGGCCGATCGTATAGGCGGCAACCGTGTCGGAACCGAAGGAATTCAGGACTGAAGTTACGGTCATATCGCCGACGGAGAGCATTGCGCCCTGAAAAGCCATCGGAAGCGCGATCTTTGCATAAGCCTTGAGAATGTCTTTGTCCGGCCTGAAATCCTCTTTCTTCAGACGGAGGAAGGGATAACGCAGGAACATATAGGACAGGCAGAGAACCGCGGAGAGCATCTGCGAGATCACAGTTGCGAGTGCAACGCCTTTCACATCCCAGTGGAACACGACAACGAACAGAAGATCCAGCGCGATGTTCATGAGCGAACAGAAGATCAGGAAGTACAGCGGCGTGCGGCTGTCGCCGATCGCGCGGAGCACGGAGGTCGCCATACTGTAAAACAGCTGTCCGATATAGAAGCCGCAGGTGATGCGCAGATAGAGCGCGGCGTCGTCAATGATATCGGCAGGAGTTCCGAGAAGCTTCATGAAGCTGTAGGAACAGCCGGTCATGAGCACGAGGATCACAAGACCGATGATCAGGGAAAGACTGATGCAGTGCGCCAGAAGACGGCGCATTCTGTTTTCATCTTTTGCACCGAAAGCATGTGACGCCTGAATGGACATGGCATTCGTCACGGCATTTGCAAGCTGCGTGATAAAGAAGCTCGTCGTTCCCGTCGCACCGACGGATGCCAGTGCCTTCATGCTGACGAAACGGCCGAGGACGGCCGAGTCCACCATATTATAGAGAAGCTGGAAGACGGAGCCCACGAGCATCGGAATCGCAAAAAGGATCAGATTCCGCATAATGCTGCCGTGTGTAAAATCAATGTTGTTTTTTCTGCTTTTCATACTTCACTCTTGAATAAAATCTGTTGTCTGGATTATAGTAGTGATGATACCGCACCGGCTCCGTGCATTGCACTTCCGCGGGGCAAAAATACTCGAAACTTCCGCTTTTTACTGCGAAAAAGCTTCGTCTCTCGTGTTTGCGGGTCAATAAGATCTTCGCACCCTTGCATGAGCAAGCTCCTGCCGGGCACTCGACCTTTTGAAGCTGATATCATTATAGAGAAATACCTTAAACTATGCAAGAAGCTGCAGCTGTTTCCCGGCAATATACTGAGGAAAAACGGGAACAAAAACAGCAGGAGCATCCTGCGGGAAAGGACAGAATATGGAACTGACTGATCCGGTGATCGAACTGCGTCATACACTGCACCGTTATCCCGAACTTTCGGGAAAGGAATTCCGGACGCAGGAGATCCTGAAGAATTTCCTGAAAGAGCATTCTTCTCTTCAGATCATTGAATGCGAGGGATGGTTTTATGCGCTGTACAGCTGCACGGAAGCGAAAGCGGCACCTGTCGCCTTCCGTGCGGATATGGATGCGCTTCCGATGGAGGAAACGATCGGACTTCCGTATGCTTCCGTCTGTCCCGGAGTCTCACATAAGTGCGGCCATGACGGGCACAGCGCGGCGCTTGCAGGCTTTGGCTGCCTTTTAGAGGAACTGAAGCCGGAAAGGGATGTCTATCTGATCTTTCAGCCTGCGGAAGAGACCGGAGCAGGCGGAGAAGCATGCAGCCGGCTTCTGATTGAAAAAGGGATCGCCGAAGTTTATGCATGCCATAACTGGAGCGGTTTTCCGAAGGGGCAGATCCTGGTAAAAAGCGGGATCTCACAGTGTGCCTCACAGGGGCTCTGTCTGACTTTTACCGGAATTCCTTCGCATGCAAGTCAGCCGGAAGACGGAAAGAACCCGTCCCGGGCGATCGCAGAGACCGCCCTTCGGGTAAAGGAACTGACTGAAAGTCTGTCTGCAGGTGATCATGCACCGCTTCTTCTTGCGACCGTGGTCGGAATGGAGGCGGGCGGAAAGAACTACGGGATGTCGGCTTCTTCCGGATATCTTGCGCTGACGCTTCGTTCGGAGGATGAGGAAAAGCTGCAGCATCTGGTACGTCTGATCAAAGAGACAGCTCTGCAGCGTGCAAAGCAGGACGGCCTTACGGTATCTTTTGAGGATGCGGATGTTTTCCCCGGGACTGTCTGTTCCGGTGCGGGAGCGGAAAAAGTACTTTCTGCAGCGGAAGCCCTCGGCTTTTCACATGCCGTCCTCGAAAAGCCTTTCCGTGCTTCGGAGGATTTCGGCTGGTATCTGAAAAAGTGTCCCGGCGCGATCTTCTATGTCGGGAACGGAGAAGACTGTCCGCAGATCCACACGAATGCATACGATTTTCCGGATGAGGATCTGGAAGTCATCATGAAAATGTTCGGACAGCTGTGTCTCATGTAACACAGCAGAGTTTGGAAACGGGAAAAGAAAAGGAGAAGAAGTCTGTGAAAAAAATACTGCTCCGTGAACTGAATATGCATTCCCGGAAGGAAGTGCTGGTGTTTCTGAAAAAACTGTGGAACGAAGAAGGGGCAGACTGTCCGGTCTGCGGGGAAACACTGGAGATGCTTCATAAAAAAGCAAAGAAGAGTGACTGCGACTGGCAGTGCAGAAACTGTGACAGAGTATTCCGGACGATCGATCTTCTGACGGAACTGAACCGGGATATGCCCGATTGAAGCGGAGGAGAATATGACATTGAGAAGCGGTGAAGAATTGTGGTGGGGACTTTCAAATATCCTGATCTTTCTCTGTGCAGCGGTCATGATCGTTCTGCTGCAGAAAGAAACAGGTGAGAAAAGGAAGATCCACGCCTGGCAGTTCGTCTACGTCGGCTTCGGCCTTGCAGCGGTGAACGGTTTTCTGTTTCATTCCTTCATGCTGGAAAGGAAGCTGATACTGATCCTCTGGGTGATCCAGTACATCTTTTTCTATATCGCGGGAGAACTGTTTCATATACAGGTGCTTTCGCTCCTGACAGAAAACAGGCACCCGAACGAAAGGGAAAAGAAGATCCTTTCGGCGGGTACCTGTGTTTTCATGATCCTGACGGTCGTTCTGCATCTGACGCTTCCGGCCTATGAGGATGCGTTGTATGTTTTTATCGGCTATGCGGTGCTTCTTCTGTGGCCTCTTCTGTATCTGGCCTTTTTCGGGAAGCATCAGAGCCGGTGGCTGAAACGTATGATCCTTGTGCTGGTGCTTTCGCTTCTGTCTCAGGCGCTTTCCGCATTCAGCGGCATTCTGGTCGTTCTGGGGCATCTGTTCGATGTCCTTGCCCTGATCTGCGGATATATGACCGCAAAGGAAGATCTCTCGGAAAACTGAATCGGCTCCTTACGGCAGACGATGTCCTGCAGCCAGATAGAGTCTGTACCAGTCTTCACGGGAAAGAACGATATCGGACGCCTGTACGATGGGATCGAGGTGTGCTGCGCTCATGGTACCTGCGATGACCTGCATCTTAGCGGGATGGCGGAGGATCCATGCTGCGGCAATGCCGGTCGCGTCGGTGCCGTACTTTTCGCCGAGCTCGTCGAGCACACGGTTCAGTTCGGGCAGCTCTTCGTTGCCGACGAATGCGCCGCGCTTCATGCCCCACTGGAAGGGTGACCATGCCTGGATCGTGATGTCGTTCAGGCGGCAGTAATTCAGAACATCACCGTCATGATCCACGCTGCCGTCGGAGATCATGTTCGCTTCGACGCCGCTTGCGATCATGTTGGAGAAGGGAATGCTCAGCTGCAGCTGATTGGCCTGCAGATCCTGCTTCACCGCTTTTTTGAGAAGCATCATCTGTGAGGGACGATGGTTGGAAACACCGAAATAACGGACTTTTCCGCTCTTTTCGAGTTCATCGAATGCTTCCGCCACTTCCTCCGGCTCCATCAGCGCATCGGGACGGTGCAGAAGCAGCACGTCGATGTATTCCGTATTCAGGCGCTTCAGAGAGCCTTCCACGGAGCTGATGATATATTCTTTGGAAAAATCGTACATCTTGCCGGGCACGATCGCGCACTTCGTCTGGATGATCAGCTTTTCACGAAGACTGCTCTTCAGATCCACGCATCTGCCGAAGATGGATTCGCATTCGCCTCTGCCGTAGATATCCGCATGATCGAAAAAGTCAATGCCGAGGTCGATGGCATGAGCCAGATATTCTTTTGCGCTGCTGTCATCAAGACCGGTAAGACGCATGCACCCGAGTGCCACTGCAGAAACTTCAAGTCCTGTTTTACCGAAAGGAATTCTTTTCATAATACTGCATCTCCTTAATGATTTAGAACTTATGTCCCCTGTCATCATCTTATCACCACTTGCGGCAAAAGCGCAAGAGAAAAGGCGGAGAAAGAATTTTTCGAAAAAAGGCAGTAGTGCTTTTTGAAAAAAGATGATAATATATAAAGGTTGGGATGTTTGCGGAGGATACCGCGGCTTCCCGAAATCAGTAAATCAATAGTGAAAGGGTTGCAATATGAATAAAACCTTGAAAAAAACGATCTGTTTTGCGGCTGCGATGGCAGTATTCGTGCTGATGAGCATTCTGCCTGCGCCTGAACCGATGACACAGGCCGGTATGCGGGTCATCGGTATCTTTTTTGCGTCGCTGATCATGTGGATCACACTCTCCATCGACTGGCCGAGCCTGATCACGCTTCTCCTGCTGGGCTTTCTGCCGGAATTCGGTTTTACGAAAGTATTTCAGGGTGCGCTCGGTAATTCCACGGTCGCCTTCCTGCTGTTCACTTTCATGCTGGTCTATCCGCTTTCCAAAACGAATTTCGTGAAGCGCTGCACCGTCTTTTTCATTACCAACCGGATCGCGCGCAAGGGCCCGTGGTTCTTTGTGTCCTTCCTGTTTGCGGCAGTGACCTTTATGGGTCTTTTCATCAGCCCGTCCGTTCTGTTTGTTGCTTTCATGCCCTTCCTGGAGAATATCTATGAAGCGCTGGAGATCAAAAAGGGCAGCAAGACCGCAAATATGATGATGATGGGTTCCGCCTTCACCATCTCGCTTTCTTCCGGTATGACTGCAATCGGCCACGTGTGGCCCACGCTGGTCATCGGTTCCCTGAAATCAACTCTCGGCATCGAGATCAATCAGTTCCAGTATATGGCTTTCGGTATCCCCGCAGGCATTGCGATCCTCGTGCTGATGATCCTGATGTTCCGTTTCCTGTACCGCCCGGATGATCTGAAAGAGATCCGTACAGACAGCGTGCTTGCGTTAAAGGATACGATCCCGCCCGCAGACGGAAAAGAAAAACTCATCCTTGCAACGATGGCAGGCGTCATCCTTCTCTGGGTGGTTCCGAGTCTCGTGAAGGGCGTTCTTCCGGACTTCTATTCCACGGTCAACGGCTGGACAACGGCTATGCCGCCGCTTCTCGGCTGCATCATTCTGTTCCTTGTCAACTTCGATAATGAACCCGTCCTGAACTTCAAGGAAGTCATGAACAAAGGCGTTCTGTGGGCAGCGATCATCATGACCGGCGCTGCTACGATGCTCGGCTCCGCGATCACGGCGGATTCCACCGGTATCTCCGCATGGCTCTCTGCATCGCTTTCACCGCTGACGGCAAAGATGTCGCCGGTGATCCTTCTGATCTTCTTCATGCTCTGGACGATCGCAGAGACCAATTTCTCTTCCAATATCGTGACCACGACGGTTGTTTCTTCCGTAGCGCTGGCAGTGCTGCCTACGCTTCCTGCGGGAACACTCAGTATTCCGGCAGTTGTCTGTCTGATCGGCTTCGGCGCTGCGATCTGCAACATGACGCCCGCAGGTCAGTCAACGGTCAACACCGTGGCGATCGGCTCCGGCTGGACGACGCCCGCCTGGCCGCCATCGCGGACGCGCTCG
>JAZUFC010000273.1:0-6860 GCA_045640465.1 Lachnospiraceae bacterium
ATTATATCTACATTTAATAACACATATAAACTTCTTCGTTCTCCTAAATATACAAAAAACAATACCACCACACACAACAAAAATATACATATTACCAACCCACCATACGAAGAAGTAAAAATAATCAAATAATGATTATACTCTCCTTATCTGCCGCTGCTGCTCTCTTTCGTTGTTCATACTGCCTTCTCTCACAAACAGCCTGTATCTTAATGAAAATATGAAATGAACACCCGGAAGCTTTGGATCGGAAATGAAAGAGAAGGCAGAAAACGATACAACACTATTATCATAAATGATTTCGTAGATTATTCTTGAAAACAATTCAGTACCGACCTATAATGATAATATTATGAAAGATCCGGTGATCTATGCGCGGCCACACCAAACCGTTCACACCGCAGTAAGGAGTTCAAGTGAAACAGATCAGACATGACCCGAAAACAGAAAAGACCATCACAGCATATCTGACTGATCTTCCGGATTACTGCCGCGCATTTCTGGAATCCGTCGGCACAAAACGATCTTCCGCGACACGCTTTGCCTATATTTTTGATTTGAAACAGTTTCTTCAGTATATTGTTTCTTCGGATCTTTCTGCCGCTAAAGATCTCCGGCAGCCTGCAGACATAAAACAGGTTCCGCTCAGACTCTTTTCACTTCTGACAGCAGAGGATCTGACTCATTTTCTGGATTCTCTTACAGTCTTCCGAAACGGGGCATCCGAGCCGGTCTCTCCCTCCTACCGTCAGCGGAAGATCTCTTCTCTTCAGGCCTTCTACCGTTATCTGAACGGGACCTTCATTACTGAAAATGATCCCACTGCTCTCCTCTCCCGCCCGGAGATCCGTAATACACCGGTGCCGTCTCTTTCCGAAGACCAGACAGGTCTTCTTCTGACCGGGATCCGCAGCAATGATTCCTTTTTAGTCCGCTATACGGATGACCAGGGCGAGGAAAACCGGTATCTGGAGGAGATCGATCCTCTTGTCCGGAATAAAAGGGAGGTTTCTCTCTCCAGAAACCTCTGCATTATCACGCTGTTTCTGCATGCAGGCCTGAAAGTTTCAGAGCTGGCAGCTTTGAATACGGATGATATCGACTACGACCGCCAATGCATCCGCTGCAGAAAAGCAGACGGGACAGTTTTCTCCGTTCCGCTCGACAATGACATGAAAAAATCCCTGGCTGTTTATCTGAACGGAGAAAAAGTTTCGGAAAAAATCATAAAAAGACAGACAGATCCTTCCTATGAGACCTTATTTCTCTATTGCAAAAAGCATTGTATGGAGCGGAATTTTTCGCAAAAGGCTGCAGCCAGATTCAAACGGACGGATACTCAGTTTCTGACGGATGCCGAAGAGATCGCACGCTGTATCCGCATGTCTGGACGCAGTGCCTTTCACCCTTATCCTTATGATACTTCTCTCTTTCTTTCCGGCCACGGAAAAAGGATCACAGTCCGCCGGATCGAGCAGATCGTACGTGAACTGAGCCAGACTTATCTTCCGGCCTCCTCGCGTGACAGAAAGATCAGCCCCAATGCACTTCGTGAGACACTGATCACGGATATCATAAAAAAGGCACCGTCCTTTGAAGAGCTTCAAAAGACGATGCACTATTCGGAAAAATATGCAAAAAAGAAATATCAGTCTATATCAAGTTCCACCGGACAGTGATCGGAACCGAAAATTCCGGAATGGATCTTCGCATCCTTCAGCCGGCCACAAAGCCGGTCGGAAACGATAAAGTAATCGATACGCCACCCGGAATTCTTTTCTCTGGCATGAAAACGGTAAGACCACCAGGAATATGCACTCTCAAGCTCCGGATAGAAAAAACGGAAGCTGTCCGTAAACCCGTTTTGAAGCAGTACATCCATCTTCCCTCTCTCTTCATCCGTAAAACCGGCGTTGTGGCGGTTTGTTTTCGGATTCTTCAGATCGATCTCTTCATGTGCCACATTCAGATCACCGCAGAAGATCACCGGCTTTTTCTCATCCAGTCCTTTGATATAAGCAAGGAAATCATCTTCCCACTCCATCCGGTAATCCAGCCTTGTAAGTCCGTCCTGAGAATTCGGCGTATACACGGTGATGAAATAGAAATCCGGATATTCCAGCGTAATGACTCTGCCCTCCTGATCATGTTTTTCCATACCGATGCCGTAAGTGACCGAAAGCGGTTCTTTTCTGGTAAATACTGCTGTACCGCTGTAGCCTTTCTTCACCGCATAATTCCAGTACTGATAATAACCCGGGAGTTCCAGATCGATCTGTCCTTCCTGAAGCTTGGTCTCCTGCAGGCAGAAAAAGTCCGCATCCAGTTCCTCAAAACTTTTCAGAAAATCCTTTCCGACACAGGCGCGAAGCCCGTTTACATTCCAGGAGATCATTTTCATGGTTTCTTTTTTTCCTTTCCTTTGAAGATCGATGCAAACACATTGCGGTACAGTTTCCAGAAACCGGTCACATTTGATATCCAGCAGCAGAACTCAGCTGCCAGAATGCCGGAGAAGATATCCACGACCACATGCTGCTTCGTTGTTACGGTAGAAATGCAGACTGCTATTGCAAACAGCATTGAAAACCATTTGTACCAGCCGGGAACACTCCGGTTTTTCCGGACGCAGATATAACAGAGCCAGCTCGTCAGACAGTGTACCGAGGGAAACAGATTATCCGGTGTATCCACCTGATAAAGAAAATTCATGGCAAACCCGAACAGTCCGTTTTCATGGATCTCCGGCCGGTTCAATGTAGTCGGCAGGAAGATAAAAAAGAAACAGCAGATCAGTTTGGAAAGAAAATCTCCGCCAAAAAAGCTCCAGAAATCTTTTTCTTCCTGACGAAGCGCCAGATAATAATTGATTATCCAGAAGAGATAACAGCCGAAATAAATAATGATCGTCCACGGGATCAGCGGGATCTTCCGGTCCAGACCGGTCTCCATGATATGATAATTCTTTTCAAATACGGGAAGCCGGGGCACATAATATGTGATAAAATGCCACGCTGCGGCAAACAAAAGAACCGCATAAGATGTTTTTCTGTTCTCTTTCATACTTCTCTCTTCAAAAAAAGATTCATACAGCATCCATACTGCTGCCTAAAGATCTTATCCTTTTAAGCATATCCTATCCGGTCCGTTCCTGCAACCTTCAGATTGACAAATCCGAAAGACCGTTTAGAATATCCTGATAGATGCACAGAACACTCTGCAGACTGTTATCAAACCGCCCTGTGCGGCGGGATCAAGGAAGATATTATGGCCATCATCAACTCTGAAACATTTGATATTCTGGAAGGTTATCTGATCGAACACGGCAGTCAGGAACATTTTTTCGACTGCGACGAAGAACTTGCCGGCATCATCAGTATTCTGAACAAAAAAGGCTACCGTACGCTTTTCTGCTGCAGCGGGCATCTTTATGATGATATCAACGATACCTTCGTACTGGATGATACATCCATGACAGAAGATGATATCCGCGAATCTTTCCCGGGAGTTCTGAAGATCGATGACCTGCCGGACGGAAACAGACGGCTGACGCTCCGCCAGAACCTTGCATTGAAGACCTACATCATGTTTGACAGGGAGATCCGTCTTCCGTCGGTCCCGGAAAACTGGCGATTTGAACGCCATACACTTTCTCACAATTACTACTGGGACGAAGCCTTTGAAGATGTCGAAAGTCTGGACTGGCTGAAAGCACATCCCTTCCGCTTCTACCGCCGCAGACTGGAACTGCTTTCCGCTCTGTTTGACTGGGTGGAAACGATCCCTGATTTCCGTGATCTTCCTCCGGAAACGGAATCTCCCGCTCCGGAGGAACTCTTATATCGTCCGGGCAGACGTTCTTCCCGGCTTGAATGATCAGAAATCAAAACGTTTCTGATAGCAGCTGTCACAGACACTGTATTTGTCCCTGATACTCAGTTCCTTTCCGCAGATACGGCAGCGCTTCAGAAAATCCGTCTTCTGTTCCTTCAGAAATCCGTTGATCTTTTCACAGAGCCTCTGTTTATCACCTACGCAGTCGTCTTCGATTCCGATCCTTCTGAGAAGCTGATGGTATACATCATACGCTCTGTATTTCAGCTCACAATCCTCCAGCGTATCCTCTCCCCAGAACGGTCTGAGGATCGGTTCATTCCGGAAGATACGTTCGCAGCAGCTTGCCCAGTATGCCACAAGATCGCTGTTCCGAACATCAACAGGACAGGTAATGAGCGCATAGACCTGTTCCTTTGTCACTTCATGCGGAATATGTTTTAAACGGCTCAGAAGTTTTCTGGCTTCCTCCATGCTCTCTCTGACAAACAGATCGTTTTTCGGAAGAGAATCCCAATACTGGAGCATATCTTTAAGCGGTCTGTCATAGGAAAGCGCTTCCTCCGGGAACGCGATCGTCAGCTTCCGGATCGGTTTGATCTCTGTCTTAAAAGCACTTGAGATCCTTCGCGGATCCGACATGGTGAGCATTTCTCCCAGATCATATTTCCCGAACCGCCCTGCTCTTCCGGCGATCTGCCGGATCTCCGTTACATTCAAACCTCGTGAGCCTTTTCCGTCAAACTTTTCTGCTTCCGTAAAGATCACACGCCTGATCGGCAGCGATATTCCCATTCCGATCGCATCGGTCGCAACAACTGCCGTAGTCTCTTTCTCCGAAAAGCGTCTGACTTCTTCTCTTCTGGATGCCGGCGGCAATGCCCCGTAGATCACACTTGCCGCAATTCCCTGTTTTTCCAGTGCTGCAGCAATTTCCAGCACCTTTTTTCTGGAAAAAGCGATCAGCGCGTCTCCCGGTTCCACCTCCGTAATATCACGGAAGATTCCTTTATACTCCAAAGGTACCAGACGGTCATGCATTTCGATCCGATAGTCCGCTTCCATTCTCTGAAGAATGCTTTCCACCAGTGGCTGTGCTTCCGGAGCCATACAGATATGCACTTCATCCGCATCGACCAGACAGATCGCTCTGAGCCAGTGCGGTCCGCGGTTGATATCGGAAAGCATCTGCGCTTCGTCTATCACAGCAACGTCATAGTGATCCTGATAGCTGCAGAGCTCGATCGTAGAAGCGACTTTCTCCGCAAACGGAACTTCAATACTCTCCTCTCCCGTGAGAAGTGAACACAGACAGCCGTCCGCATTCAGTGTTTCCGCTACTTCCAGCGCCAGAAGGCGGAGCGGCCCCAGATAAACACCTGTTTCAGCCTCTTTCAATGCCTGCAGTGCGGTATAGGTCTTTCCGCTGTTTGTGGGACCCACATGAAGAATAAAGGATCTCTCCATCAGCTTACCGCGTTCAAAGATCGATTCGGGAGAAAAACCACTCAGAAAATCAATCGCATCCTTCGCTTTTTCCTCGACCTTTTTCGCTTTATTCCGTCTGCGTTCCTGTGCTTTTCTGATCTCCGGATATTTTTCGATCGCCCGCTGAACATCCGATTCATTCCAAAGAAGAAGGGGTGCCGCATTTTCATACGCACGGTTTCTGACTTTTCTGGGCGGCGGCAGATATTTTCCGATCAGTGACGGCGGGATCTGATATCTTTCAACGATCGTCTTTTTTGTAATTTCTTTTTCTCTTTTATTTTTCAAGTGTATCTCCGTTTCTTAATCGGGCTTTGCGTTATACAGCATGGATATGGCATAACGTTTCGGATTTCTTACAGACTTATCGTATTTCAGCTTCGCTGCGATCTCGATCACCGGTTTCATTCCGATCTTCAAAAACCGGCTTTGAACCAGTTCTCTCGGAACTGCCTCCTGATTGATCATCACAGGTTTCTGAGATCTGCTGAGTATCATATCGGACATGATCTCGAGGATATAATCGATCCAGGTCATATCTATATGTTCCGCTTCATAATCAGCAAGACTGATCTCACCTGCATCAAGTTTTTCATCAAGACGTCTGTTTTTGATCAGCATATATGAATAGCCTGTATTTTCTTTCAGAGTTTCCAGACAAAGCTCCTTTTTATGAAGAATTGAATCCATCTGTCCATCCTCTGTTATGCTGGTGTGCGGAATGATGGAAGGATCGTCTGTATCACTGTTATCAGTATTATTTGTATTAGTATTATTTGGGTCAATTTTTTTTACTTCCTGAAGTTCACTTTTTGAACTTTTGGAAGTTAAGTTTTTTGACTTCTTGAAGTTAAAATTTTTTACTTCTGAGGATTCATGCGGGTTTGAGGGTGTATTTTCGGAAACAGGAGAAGCGAAATTCATCACATAGAGTACATTCGGACGTCCTTGTCCGGTTCTGCTTTTCTGTACGAGTCCGGCTTTTTCCAGCTGTTTCAGATACTTGACGGCAGTAGGTTTGGATACCTGCATATCCTCCATAATATTTTCTATTGTATATATAATAAATATATTGTATTCTTCGTCAACCCAACCGTTCCTACGGGAAAGGAGCATACGTTCTCTCAGCATAGCAAAAAGAAGCCGGGCATCATTGGAAAGCTCGGCAAATTCACCTCTGAACAGTTCCTTAGGAACCTGATAGAAGTTGAATTGTTCTTCTTCTCCTGCGTGATAAAATTCGTATTTCATACGACTCCCTTTGTTGACATTTTACAGGAGACAAACTATAATAAAGACAAATTTAAGAAGGGATCGTGATATACCATCCTGATTCATTCTTATATTTGTGCAGGATTGCCGTCCTGTAATTGCTTATTTTCCAGATAAGAGGAACTGGATTGCCGTCCGGTTCTTCTTTTTTTGCTGCACCAGGGGTTCAGTGACTTCGTACTTGTATGAGTAGGCACTTGAACCACGCAAGGATATGAAGCATGCAGTGCTGAATGTCCTGTGCAACAGAATCGAGAGGAGGAGCT
>JAZUFC010000274.1:0-4359 GCA_045640465.1 Lachnospiraceae bacterium
CTTCCTAAGACCGCTTGGCCTCCGACTTATCATTGACGAGCCTGTCGAGGTTCTTGATGAAGAAGGCTTCCTGATCTCCGTGAAAAATGTCCGTACCGTAGAAAGTGATTACCAGAATTACATCCTTGTCAAGATCGAAGCGGAGAATCAGTCTGAATTCAACGCTGACGTTGATATCGACAGCATCTGCATCAACGGATGGTGCTTTGATGAATCAGGCTACGAAACGATCCCTGCGGGAAAGAAAGCGGTATTTGAGATCAATATCGACAGCGTTGATGCCGGTTACTGCGGTATTGAAGAGCTCGAAAGCATTGAATTCTGCGTAACCGTGACCGATACCGAGTCCTGGGATGATCTTCTGAATACGGGTCTTGTCGGAATCGTTTCCGATGAGGCTGAAGGCAGGGAAGATGTCATTGACGGCGATACTGTTTACGATGATAACGACTTTCTGATCACATTCCTGGGATCTGCCGAAGGTTATGAGGATCCCTGGGATGAAGATGCAGAAGCCATTCTGTTTGCATTCGAAAACAATACGGACAAAACCGTAACCGTCACTGCAGATGAGATCCTTCTGAACGGTGAGGATGAATACTATGAGTATCTGTGGCTGGATATTCCTGCCGGAAAGAAAGCGATCTGGCTTGTCAGTTTTGAAGCAGACACACTCGAAGATACGGACAGCTGCGATTTTTCATTCTCGCTTGAAGACAGCGAATGGGAATGGGACGATATTACGGAGCCCTTCACCGTTGACATGCGGTAAATTTGCTTTTTCCGGAAAGATATGATAAGATGTCAGGGTCGCGGGTCTTCATGTTTTCAATAATAAAGACACGTGGCCCGCATTCGTACGGAAAAACGGATAAAGGTGAGTAACAATACGACAACACAACAACTGACAGGAGCATGAATTATGGAAAAAATTCGTATGACGACACCTCTGGTGGAAATGGACGGCGATGAGATGACGAGGATCATCTGGCAGAAGATCAAGGATGAACTTCTCTGTCCTTATATCGATCTGAAGACAGAATATTATGATCTGGGTCTTGAATACCGTGAACAGACGAAGGATCAGGTCACGATCGATTCGGCGCTTGCTACCAAGAAATACGGCGTAGCTGTAAAATGCGCAACCATTACACCGAATGCGGCACGTGTAGAGGAATATCATCTTTCCGAGATGTGGAAGAGCCCCAATGCCACGATCCGTGCGATCCTGGACGGCACCGTTTTCCGTGCACCGATCCTTGTGAAAGGTGTGGATCCTTATGTAACATGCTGGAAAAAGCCCATCACCATTGCAAGACATGCATACGGTGATATCTATAAAGCGGTTGAGATCGTTACAGACAAGCCCGGCAAATGCGAGCTGGTCTTTACCGCTGATGACGGAACCGTTATGAAAGAGACCGTTCATGAATTCACTTCAGGCGGCATCATGCAGGGTATGCACAATACGGATCCTTCCATCAGAAGCTTTGCATACAGCTGCTTCGATTACGCACTTGCTACAAATCAGGATCTCTGGTTCGGCTCCAAGGATACCATTTCCAAGAAGTATGACCATCATTTCAAGGATATCTTTGCCGAGATCTATGAAAACGAATACAAAGAAAAGTTCGAAGAAGCCGGCATTACTTATATGTACACTCTGATCGATGATGCGGTCGCACGTGTCATCCGTTCCGAAGGCGGCTTTATCTGGGCCTGCAAGAACTATGACGGCGATGTCATGAGCGATATGGTCGCTACGGCTTTCGGTTCTCTTTCCATGATGACCTCCGTTCTTCTTTCACCGGAAGGCTATTATGAATACGAGGCGGCTCACGGAACCGTACAGCGTCATTATTATCAGCATCTGCAGGGCAAGGAGACCTTCACGAATCCGATCGCGACTCTGTTTGCCTGGACAGGCGCATTAAGAAAGCGCGGCGAGCTGGACAATATTCCGGAACTGATGTCCTTTGCGGACAAGCTTGAAGAAGCTACGATCCAGACCGTCGAAGAAGGTTATATGACAAAAGATCTGGCGCTTCTTTCCAAACTGCCGGATATTCATGTGACCAATACGAACCAGTTTATTCAGGCGATCAGGGAAAGACTGGAGCAGAAACTGTAATACAAAGAGAAATACCGGAAAAGCACAGCAATGTGCTTTCCCGGCAGAAGGGATATGCGCATGACCGTATGCGCACAGGTAGTATATTATGATTCAGATACGTGATGTCAGTATCGGTGAAGGCAAACCGAAGATCTCCGTTTCCGTCTGCGGCGCAGATGAGATCACGGTCAGAGAGACAGCTTATCAGGCAGCACAGTCTCCGGCAGAAATCATCGACTGGCATGCTGACACTTTTGAAAACTGGAAAAACGACGATGCGCTGATCCGCATGCTGAAGATCATCCGGATGGCAATCGGCGACAAAGTTCTTTTATTTACCTTCCGGACAAATGAAGAAGGCGGAAATGTATCCGTAAAAGACGAAGAGTATATTCATACGCTGAAGATCGCGGTGGACAGCCGCCTCATCGATATACTGGATGTGGAATGCTGTGTTTCCGAATACCGTGCAACGGAACTGATCTCATACGCGCATCAGAAAAATGTGCCGGTCCTCGGCTTCAACCATTCATTCAACAAGGTCCTGAACATCGGTGAACTGGAATACCGGGTACGCTATATGCAGAAGCTCGGTGCGGATATCGCGATGATCGTCGTGCTTCCGTTAAGAAAGCGAGATACCATGAAGCTTCTGAATACGACCTGGGATCTGTGCGAGGATCTGGATTTCCCGCTTGCGATCATCGGTCAGGGTGATATGGGCAAGTACACGCGCGTCCTGGCTGAATTCTACGGAACCTGCATGACGAGCGGCGTTTTGAATGCAGAAGAAGGTTCCGGTGAGATCGATGTTTACCGTCTCTCCGAACTGATCGACAATTTATACAGTATGTAAAAAAGAAGGACTGGCTGAAGCAATTCAGTCAGTCTTTTCTTAAATGTACCTTATCTCTTGCAGAGCGCCGTTTTTCGTCCTCCAGAGCGGCATAGTGCTTTCTGGTGGTATTGACGTCCGAATGTCCCAGAACGTCCGCAACCAGGTAAATATCGCCTGTTTCGCGGTACAGGTTCGTGCCGTAGGTGGAGCGGAGCTTATGCGGCGTGATATGCTTGGAGATTCCGAGCGTATCCGTGTATTTTCTGACCAGATTCTCAACGGATCTGACCTGAATCCTTTTTTTCTGGCCGGAGAGGAAGAGCGCATCCTCATGACCGGTGCATGCCTCGATCTTTTTCCGTTCCTCCAGATACGTAAGAAGAGCTTCCTCCACCTCGTCTCCGAAGTATACCGTCACTTCCTTTCCGCCTTTCCGGTGGATCAGAATCCCGTCATTTTTGAAGTCCACGCCACGGATGTTCAATCCGACACATTCCGAGACACGGATGCCGGTACCGAGAAGAAGCGTCATGATCGCAAGATCACGGACCTTTGTCTTTTCATGGAAGGCGAGCTGCTGCTTTGTAAGCGACTGTCCTGTCTCCACATGATCCAGAAGATCTGCGACTTCGTCCGGATCCAGCCGGGTGATGTTCTTTTCGTGAAGCTTCGGAAGCGGGACCAGAGACGCAGGATCGTATTTGATGAATTCCTTCTGGTAATAGTATTTGTAGAAGGTGCGGAGCGACGCAAGCTTCCGTTTGATCGCCTCCAGCTCGTTTGAATGATCCGTGCCTTCCCGGTTCGTGTAGACTTTAATGTACTGCAGATATTCTTCGATATCCGTAGGCGTCAGGCTCTCCAGATCGGAAAGCGTGATCTCACGGATCTCCTTTCTGGAAAAGGCCGGATTCTCCGTATGGAGATAGCTGAAGAAGACGTTCAGATCGTATGCGTATGCGATCCGTGTGCGGCTCGACGTCTGCGGTTCGATCCCGCGGAAAAAATCTTTTGTGTAGGGCGGAAGATCCTGAATGAGTTCCCTGAGCTTCAGGGTATTTTTCTGATCCTCCTGTTTGTGATAGACCTGCTGCGGCATATTACCTCCGAAGTATTTTCCAGTCTTCGATATCCGAGTTTTCGACTGCGTGAAGCATCCTGTCCTTGAGACCCGGATATTTTCCGGCAAGAGACGAGAGAAGCTCATCCATCTCCTGACGTTTGGTCACATGGTCCATCGGACAGGGATTTTGAAGGACGGGGAAGGCATGTTCCCCGGAAAAGCTTCTGATCGCACCTTCCGGTACATAGAGAAGTGGTCGTATGATCCTGAGATCCCGGTCTTCGTATTCCGTTTCCGGTGCGAATGTGTAGATCCTGCCCTCATAAATGAGCGACAGAAGAAAGG
>JAZUFC010000275.1:0-2588 GCA_045640465.1 Lachnospiraceae bacterium
ACATACTCGCTGAACACTACAAGTCTTTATACGCAGAAAACTAATCGATGACTGCGTTCTGAAAAATCGCACATTTCTCTTCTGCAAATCTTTTTCTTATACTATTTCCACCGAAAGGAGGAAATGTATATGGAAAAATCCTTGTTAGAAGTCAGACCCGATCTTGCTGAGGAATGGTCTGAAAAGAATTACCCATTAAAGCCCGAAGATGTAAGCTACGGAACCCATACCAAGGTATGGTGGCATGGCAAATGCGGTCACGAATGGCAGACCACCGTTCACAGCAGAACAAGCGTGAATCAGTCTGGTTGTCCGTATTGCTCCGGGAACCGTGTTTTACCGGGCTTCAATGATCTTGCTACAAAGTTCCCGGAAATAGCTGAAGAATGGTCAGATAGGAATCTGCCCAAAACGCCTGATAAGGTTCTAGCTTTTGCAAATCAGAAAGTATGGTGGAAAGGAAAATGCGGCCATGAATGGTTTGCCCGCATCGCGGATAGGACCAGAGGCCACGGCTGCCCTTACTGTACATCTCATAAACTGCTGGAAGGCTATAACGACTTCGGATCTCAATATCCGGATCTGGCAGCTGAGTGGTCCGTAAAGAATCTTCCGCTGACGCCGGACATGATTCCTGTTAATAAGCCTGGCCAGTTCTGGTGGAAGTGTCACACATGCGGTATCGAGTTCAAGGCATGGATAAGCTCTCGGATTCAAAATCCGAAGTGTCCGTATTGCTCAGGCAGGATCATACTGCCCGGTATAAATGATCTTGTGACAACAGATCCTGAAATCGCTGCTGAATGGGACTATGCAAAGAATAAGGATGCAGATCCGAGACGGATACACAGAAGCTCCAAGGAAATCTACTGGTGGAAAACACAGTACGGATATTCTTGGCAGGCTAAGGTCTCAGAAAGGACGCTTGATGGAATCACCTGCAGGCCAAGCGGAGCCGAATACAGGAGAATGCTTCCACATCTTTTATTCATGTTATATGCCAGACGCCAGGATCTGAGAATACTCTATAATACTGATGCTCTTACCGGAATAACAATTGAGATCATCCTGCCTGATATCAAGCTTGCTGTTGAGATGGAATCGGAGCGTAAGGCCCTTACGAAGGAACAAACGGTGAAGAAGAAAGTATGTGACACGTATGGGTTTGACTACGTTCTTCTGGAACCATGTAAAGACTCAAAAGAGATGGCCAATCAGGTCCTACGAGTATTTCGAAAGAAGCACATCCATATTGCCACAAATATCGATGAGGACATTCAGAGTGTTCAGAATGCTTATCTTGAATTGCTCAGGGCGCAGATCGGAAGACTCTGAGAAAGCCGCTGGGGATTGATTTTTCAGCATTTATGATGTATAATATAATATCACCTTGGCGAACGCGTGTAATGAATGGACTGCGTTGTGGCTGAGCGCATATGCCAATCATGATCTGCGTATGCCAATTATGCCAATTCGTATGCCAGGCACTCTTTTAGGCTTATTCGAATCGATTTTGGGATTATTCTAAGTGGAATTTGACCGACCCGTGTGTGAGTTTGAACTCATTCGAATCGTTTCATTCAGCATTTGTTCGCACCAGAAAAATCCCGACAATGAAGTCACTGGACAACAAGTCCAACAATGAAGAAAAAGCCGGAAAAACGGTCGAAAATGTTCCTGCTGAGGCTGCTCCGGTTGTTGAAGAAAAGATCGATTTCAGCAAGGTTGAGATCGAGCCTCTCTTCGCCGATTACGTTGATTTCGAAACCTTCCAGAAGTCCGATTTCCGCGCCGTTAAGGTTCCCGCGTGCGAAGCGGTTCCGAAAAGCAAAAAGCTCCTGAAATTCACTCTGGACGACGGAACCGGCACAAATCGTACCATTTTGAGCGGAATTCACGCGTTTTATGAGCCTGAAGAGCTTGTTGGCAAGACCTGCGTGGCCATTACCAACCTGCCTCCGAGACCCATGATGGGCATCGACTCCTGCGGCATGCTTATCTCCGCTATTCACCACGAGGAAGGCGAAGAAAAGCTTCATCTGCTCATGCTGGATAACCACATCCCTGCCGGAGCAAAGATGTATTAATCTGATAATATTGCGAAACAGCCTCTGAAAAAGGGGCTGTTTTTCTTTATGCCAAAACGATGATAATCATGTCGGTTTTTTCGTGTAATACATACATCGCTATACCATTTTTATACCGAAATACACCAAATACACGCCAACTATCATCCACGGGACATAAAAAGACACATAATCGCACATTTTCACGTATACAGACACGTTTTCTGTAAGCTCTACCGTCTCATGACCACCAAGCCCGGCGAAACCGTGTAAACGGAGGTGATTCCTTTGAAGGATATCAAGACAAAAGAGTCTTACAAAGGGATCAAAACGCATGACCGAAGGATACACCTGACCGACAAAATGAAAGAGGCGATGGTTCGTTCCAAGAACCGCGCCGGAAATCTTTCGGAAGACGGTCAGGGTACTCTCGAGGAATATGCGGGAGATCAGGTGAAATATACCGCCGAGGATCTCACGGACAGAACCGCTCACGGTATCAAACGGACCGCCGATAACACC
>JAZUFC010000276.1:0-14933 GCA_045640465.1 Lachnospiraceae bacterium
TCATCGAAGCCCTGCCGATTGTTTGGAAAGGAAAACGGCGAGAACAGGATCTCACCATCCGAACCAAGGATGCAGCAGTCATGTTTGTCCTTGGCGACATCAATACAGACGTAGATCATTAAAGGATCCTCCTGAAGTATATTTGATGCTGCTGATGATCCACAGGACTCTCTGTCGGATGTAACCTCGTTCTACATAAACCGTCATGCGGTATCTAACTGATTAACATTGTAACAAAGAGGCTGTGGTTGGAGCCTTTCTAAAACCGTCAATGCGGTAGGAGACAAAAACCAATCCACAGCATCTCCAGTAGTATAGCACACAGACCTTGGAGAGGGTCTATAAACACTACTACTTTATAATACGAGGATTTTGTATGAAATATTCCGGTATCGGCGGTCAGGCCGTCATGGAAGGGATCATGATGAAGAACGGAAGCGAATACGCGGTTGCGGTACGCAAGCCGGACGGTCAGATCGAGATCAAACAGGAGACCTACCGCAGCATCACCGATAAGCATGCGTTCATGCGCCTTCCGTTTTTGCGGGGCGTCTTTAATTTTATCGATTCTCTTATTCTGGGGATCCGGACACTGATGTGGTCCGCTTCTTTTGAAGATGAAGGAAAGGGCAGCGAAAGTCTGTCTAAATCCGAGGTCGCAGGTACGGTCGCCTTCGCGCTTGTACTGGCGGTCGGTATTTTTATGATCCTTCCGACGGTAGCCGTAAACTTTTTGAAGAAGACGATCGAAAGCGAAGCACTTCTTGCATTTCTGGAAGGAATTCTGCGTCTTCTGATCTTTATTCTGTATGTAGCGGCGATCTCTGCCGTAAAGGACATCAAGCGGACCTTCATGTACCACGGCTCCGAGCATAAGTGCATCAACTGCGTGGAACACGGTCTTCCTCTGACTGTAGAGAATGTCATGAAGTCCAGCAAAGAGCATAAGCGCTGCGGTACGAGCTTTCTTCTGATCGTCATGCTCATTTCCATCGTTGTCTTTATGATCGTACGCGTTCCGAATCTTCCGCTGAAGATCCTGAGCCGAATTCTGCTGGTACCGGTCATTGCAGGCATCTCTTATGAGGTCCTCCGTTTTACCGGACGCTATGACAACGGATTCACCTATATTATTTCACGGCCCGGCATGTGGATGCAGGCTCTGACAACAAAAGAGCCGACGCCGGATATGGTAGAGGTTGCGATCCAGGCGGTCGAAAAGGTCTTTGACTGGAAAAAGTGGCAGGAGGAGAACTTCGGAAAGTGAATTACCGGACGCTGAAAAACGAAGCGGAAAAGCAGACTGAGGATGCCATGCTCCTTCTTCTTGAAATGAAGGAATGGGAACGGAAGGATTATCTTCTGAGAGCGGAGGAGGAAGCGGATCCGGAATTTGTCGGGGCTTACAGAGCGAACGTTGAGAAACTTATCAGGCATGTTCCGCTTCAGAAGATCCTTCACAGAGCATGGTTCTTCGGCTATTCCTTTTATGTGGACGAGCATGTGCTGACGCCCAGATTCGATACGGAGATCCTGGCGGAGGAAGCGCTTTCTTTCAGCAGAGAAAAACCGGGAATGTCCGTTCTGGACCTCTGCACGGGAAGCGGATGCATTGCTGTCGTTCTGGCAAAGGAAGGAAATTTTTCATCCGTCAGTGCTTCGGATATTTCAAAAGAGGCGCTTCTGATCGCAGAAAGAAACGCGGCATTTCATGAAGCACAGGTCTCCTTTTTTAAAAGCGATCTGTTCGGATCTCTGAACGGATGCTACGATCTGATCGTCAGCAATCCGCCCTATATCGAACGCGATGTGATCGGAAAGCTTTCCGCAGAAGTCAGGGATCATGATCCGTATGAAGCGCTCTGCGGCGGTGAGGACGGACTTGATTTTTACAGAAGGATCGCACATGATGCAAAAATGCATCTGAAGCCTGACGGCAGGCTGTTTCTGGAGATCGGTTTTCAGCAGAGGGAACCGGTGGAAGCGATACTGAAGGAAGAAAATTACCGGGAGATCCGCTGCATAAAGGATCTGAATCATTTGGACAGGGTGATAACATGTTTGACCGCTTAGAGGATCTGATAAGACATTATGAGGAAGTCATGCTTTCTCTGAATGATCCTGCTGTTTCATCGGACCAGAAGCGTTACCGTGAACTGATGAAGGAGCAGGCCGTCCTTCAGCCGATCGTCGAAGCATACCGGGAGTATCAGAAGCTTCAGGATACGATCCGCGAGGATTCCGCACTTCTTCAGGATGAAAAGGACGAGGAGCTCAGACAGCTTCTGAAGGATGAGCTCTGGTATGCCAAAGAGGAGATCGAAGAAAAGGAAAAGGAACTGAAGCTCCTTCTTATTCCGAAGGATCCGAATGATGATAAGAACGTCGTTCTGGAGATCCGTTCCGGAGCGGGAGGAGAAGAAGCTGCTCTTTTTGCATCCGATGTATACCGGATGTATCAGCATTACGCGGAGATCCGCGGATGGAAAACAGAGACGATCGAATATAATGAAACAGGTCTCGGCGGCGTGAGCAAAGTGACATGCATGATCAACGGGCAGGGTGCTTATTCAAGGCTGAAATTCGAGTCCGGCGTTCACCGCGTACAGCGAATCCCGAAGACGGAATCCGGCGGCAGGATCCATACCTCCACGATCACGGTTGCGATCCTTCCGGAGGCGGAGGACGTGGACGTGAAGATCGATCCGAATGATATCCGTTTTGATGTGTTCCGCGCATCGGGAAACGGCGGACAGTGCGTCAACACCACCGATTCGGCAGTCCGGCTGACACATTATCCGACGGGGATCGTGATCTCCTGTCAGGACGAAAAGAGCCAGCTGAAGAACCGTGACAAGGCCATGAAAGTGCTCCGGGCGAAGCTGTATGAACTGGAATGCAGAAAGAAGCAGGAAAAAGAGGCGGCTGAAAGAAAGAGTCAGGTGGGGAGCGGAGACCGATCCGAGAAGATCAGGACTTATAATTTCCCGCAGAGCCGCGTGACGGACCACAGGATCAATCTGACGGTCTATAAGATCGAATCCATCATAAACGGCGAACTTGACGAAGTGATCGATCCGCTGATCGCGGCAGATCAGGCAGAGAAGCTGTCTCACATGGAGACTGCATAAAGAAGAGAGGCCGGGATCTGTCGTCACGTTCCGTCCGGTCTTCTTTATGTGTCATGTTTTATTTCATATTTTTCATTTCTTCGCGCCAGTTCAGATCGCCGCGGTCCAGAGACATGATCAGACATTCGGCCGTGGGCACATTCGTGGCAATGGGGATATTGTAGAAATCGCAGAGGCGGATCAGGGAATTGTGATCCGAAGGTTCATGGAAGGTATCCAGGCTGACGCGCTCGAAGGAGATCAGAAGATCGATCTCGTCATTCATGATCGCCGTTTCCAGCTGTTTGTCGCCGCCTAAGCCTCCGGCAAGAAGCTCAGAAACATTCAGACCGGTTGCCAGGTGAATGTGCTGTGCGGTAGCCTGCGTGGCGATCAGTCTGTATTTTTCAAAAATATGTTTGTAGGCAATGCAGAAATTCTCAAGAAGCGCTTTTTTTTCGTTGTCCGCATGCAAGCCGATTGTCATCATGTATAAGACCTCTTTTTGATTCCATTTATCAGTTTTGTCTAAAAACGATCCATCTGAAAAACAGATATTTAGTTGATATTAACACAAACAGTACAAAATTACAATCATTTTTTGTAATTATTCTGAGACTCACGGGATTCATGGATGTTCTGTCCGCCGGGACAGGAACATGAATGACCGGAGACCGGACGGATGTCTTTTATAAGTCTCAGGCGGAGCGGATGCAGGGAGTGTAGGCGGAGCGGATGCAGGGAGATTGTTGACAAAACGGATAACAGAATTGTATAATTGACAAGATATTATTAAGGGCATTTTGCCCTTCAGTATATGTGGAACGGAGATGTTCAGCGATGAATTCTGAAATTTCTAAGGCAGTCATCGGCAGACTGCCCCGTTATTACCGTTTTCTGGAGGATCTGATGACGGAAGGTGTGGAGAGGATCTCTTCCAAAGAACTTTCCGAACGGATGAATGTAACTGCATCACAGATCCGTCAGGATCTGAATCATTTCGGCGGTTTCGGCCAGCAGGGCTACGGCTACAAGGTCAGCTACCTTTATGAGGAGATCGGAAAGATCCTCGGTCTGGACCGGGCAAACCATCTGATCCTGATCGGCGCCGGCAATCTCGGTCAGGCGCTTGCGAACTATACCAATTACAGGAAAAGAAATTTTTATATCGAAGCGATCTTTGACAAGGACCCCGGCAAGATCGGAACGGATGTACACGGGATCTCCGTAAGGGATATCGAAACGCTTCCCGATTATCTGAAGAGTCATCAGGTGGATATTGCGACCATTACGATCCCGAAGGAACAGGCAGTGATCGTTGCCGATGTACTGGTGAAGAACGGCGTGAAGGCTATCTGGAATTTTGCGCATACGGATCTGGATGTGCCGGATGATGTGGCGGTCGAAAACGTACATCTTTCCGAAAGCCTGATGAGCCTTTCCTATAAAGTGAAACAGCAGAACGAAAATTGATATCCTTACTGACTTTATTTTTTTACCTAATGAAAGGAATTATTTGAAATGTTGATGATCGTGATCTCGCTTGTCGGCGGGCTCGGACTGTTCATCTACGGTATGAATCTGATGAGCCGCGGAATCGAGCGTGTCGCAGGTTCAAAGCTTCGGGATATTCTGAAGGCTTTTACCAAAAACAAATTTCTGGGACTTCTTGTCGGTACATTTTTTACGGCTGTGATCCAGTCATCCTCGGCAGCGACTGTAATGGTGGTCAGCTTCGTCAATACGGGACTGATGACGCTTGCGGAGGCATCGGGCGTGATCCTCGGTGCCAATATCGGTACCACGGTCACGGCTCTTTTAGTCGCATTCCGGCTTTCTGCCGCAGCGCCGCTGTTCGTTTTTGCGGGCGCGATCATGTCCAATTATCTGAAAAAGCCGATCATCCGGAAATCCGGTGATATCGTGATGGGCTTCGGTGTCCTGTTTTTAGGCGTCAGCATGATGTCTGATGCGATGGGCGCTCTTCGTGACATCCCTGCGTTTATTGATGTGTTTGCGCGCTTCACCAATCCATTCCTTGCTGTTATCCTCGGCCTTGTGATCACTTCAGTCGTTCAGAGCTCCTCCGTGACCGTATCCATTCTGGTCGTCATGGCGTCTCAGGGCCTGGTGGATCTCCGGATCTGCATGTTCTTTATTCTTGGCTGCAATATCGGTGCATGCACTTCTGCAATGATCGCGTCTCTCGGCGGAACGAAGATGGCAAAGCGTGCTGCGCTCATTCACCTTCTGTTTAATGTATTTGCATCGGTCCTTCTGTTCATCCTGATCACCGTTCTGCCTTCACAGGTGACGGGCGTGATCCGTTTCATTGCCGGAGGCGGAGACGATGTGGCTGTTCTCGGACGGCAGATCGCAATGACGCATCTGATCTTCAAGGTCTTCTCCGTGATCGTTTTCTACCCGCTTACGGGTCTTATCATCCGGCTGACTTATCTGATCGTTCCCGGTGACGAGGAGGAGAACGAGGACGGCGAATATCAGACCCGCTTTATCAGCACCACGGGAACGCCGAATCCGGCCATTGCCATTTATCTAGCCGTTCAGGAGATCTTCCGTATGGCGCACATGGCGATCGACAATCTGAATTTTGCCATGAAATGTCTGTATGCAGGCGACGCGGAAGCTGCCCGTCAGGTCCTTGAAACAGAACAGTATATCGACTATCTGAATATCAAGATCGCGGACTATCTTGTAAAGATCAACGAAAACAATCTACCGCTGTCCGACCAGAACCGCATTTCCGGATACTTCCATTCCATATCCGATCTCGAAAGGATCGGCGACTATGCGGACAACATCCGCGAGCTGACGGTTCAGCTTGCGGAGAACAATATTACGTTCTCCGAGGAGAGCATTGCCGGACTGCAGGCTATGCTCGAAAAGGTCAATCTGATGTTTGACATGTCGATCGAAATGTTCGGTGAGAGAGCGGATACGCACATCGATGAGGTCTCTGAACTGGAGGAGCAGGTGGATCAGATGGAAAAGGATCTGCAGGCAGCACACATCGACAGACTGAAAAAGGGTCTCTGTACCGCCGAAGCCGGCATCTTCTATTCAGATGTTGTTTCCGCTCTGGAACGTATCGCAGACCACTCCATCAACATTGCTTTCTCCCTGGATGCCTCCAAAAAGGAAGCCAAGGCAGACAAGCTGAAACAGGATCAGCACAACCGCATCATTCTGAAATAAACTGATATCAGTTTCCCTCTGTCGTTATACGAACGGCAGGGGGGATTTTTTATATCCGCTGCCGGCACAAATTTTCTGCTCCTCACCGCCCGGCGTAGTTATATTTTCTGTCTGCCGACGTGCTCCCGTTAACGGATGTCATTTTTTCTGCAGCCTGCCCGGCGGAAACTTTCATTTTTCTGCCGCCGCGCTTCCGGTGAGATGTCCTTTCGCGCTAAACGCCTGCTTACTGTTCGTCGCATGCGGCTTATTCACTCGGACTCTTTCGGACGCGGGTCGCCTTCGCTCAACCGCGTCCCCGTCCTCGCTGCCTGAGCATGCTCCTCGCGACGCTCGCAGGCTCAACCGCGCTTAAAGGATCATCTCAGCCGTTTGCGTCTGCGGCAGAGATCGGAATGACTTCAAGCCGGGCAGAGTGCAGCTGAAAATCTTTCAGCTTTCAACGGGAGCACGGCGGAAGAAGCGGTGATAAAAAGCCCGTCGGGCGATGAGGAGAAAAAAGAGAGAATATAATTGCGTGGGGTAATAAAGAACATTTGGAAGTCGGCAGAAACATGGACTGATCACGCTGAATTTTCACGAACAATACACAAATTAGCACTTGACACATAAGAGTGCTTATGATACATTATACACGTGGTTAGCAATCATATTTGCAGAGTGCTAACAGCAGAGGGGAGTGTGAAGACGCGGATGGAACTGGATAACAGAAAAATGCGGATATTGAAATCAATTATCCAGACCTATCTGGAGACCGGCGAACCTGTGGGTTCCCGGACGATCTCGAAACTGGACGATCTGAATGTCTCCTCCGCCACGATCCGGAACGAGATGGCCGATCTGGAGGAAATGGGACTGATCACACACCCGCATACCTCGGCGGGAAGGATCCCGACAGATAAAGGCTACCGGCTGTACGTGGATGAGCTCATGGAGGAAAAGGAGCATGAGATCCTGAACTTCAAAGACTTCATGATGCAGAGAATGGATCATGTGGATAATGTGCTGAAGCGCATGGCAAAAATGCTTGCCGCGAATACGAACTATACCACGATGATCTCCGGACCGCGCTATACGGACAACGAACTGAAACTCATCCAGCTCTCAAGACTGGATTCCGCACATCTGATCGCTGTGATCGTTGTCGAAGGAAACGCGATCAGAAATAAAGTCATTCCCGTGGAAACAAGAGTTTCCGATGAAGAACTGCTCAGGCTGAATATCCTTCTGAACTCTGCACTGCAGGGGAAAACGCTGGATGATATCACGCTGACATTGATCAAACGCCTGAAGGAACAGGCCGGTGATTATTCCGGTGTCGTCGGATCGGTTCTCGAAGCGGTGGCGGATGCCATCACGGACAGCCGGGACGAGCAGCCTGAAGTATATACATCCGGGGCAACGAATATATTCAGGTACCCGGAGCTTTCCGAGGACAACAGAGCCAGTGAGATCCTCACCGCGTTTGAAGAGAAGGACGAGATCCTGGATCTTCTGAACCGGAACAGAGAGGACAGCGGAGCCATACGCGTTTATATCGGCCATGAATCGCCGATCCGGTCCATGCAGGACTGTTCGGTGGTCACTGCAAACTATGAACTCGGAAAAGGCCTGCGCGGTTCCATCGGCATCATCGGCCCGAAGCGGATGGATTACGAGCATGTGGTGGGAACACTCAGGACCCTGATGGAGCAGCTCGATCATATTTATAACAACGGAGAGTAAAGATGGCAGAAAAGAAGAGCAAGGCTTACGAAAAAAAGACGGCAAAAAAGAAAGAGGAACCGAAGGCCTCCGAAGTGATTCCGGAAGAGGAGAAAGCGGAAGAGAAAACCGAAGAGAAGGCAGAAGAGTCCGCAGCTGAGGAAAGCGTCGTGAAACAGGACGGGGAAGCCGCAGAAGATACCGAAACAGTCTCCGGAGAGGCAGAAGAAGTCCCGGAGGAGGCCGGTCAGGAAGAAGCGGAGGACAAAGACAGAAAAGCCCGTTTCGGAAAAGGAAAGAAGAAAGAAAACAAGCCGGATCCGAAGGATGAAAAGATCGCAGAGCTGACAGACCGTCTGCAGCGTCTGATGGCTGAGTTCGATAATTTCAGAAAACGTACGGAAAAGGAAAAAGCGTCCATGTACGGTATGGGAACCTCCTCGGCGATCGAGAAGATCCTGCCGGTTCTGGACAATTTTGAAAGAGGTCTTTCATCGGTGCCGGAGGAGGAAAAGAACAACGCACTCTACACCGGTATGGATATGATATATAAACAGCTTTTCAAGACACTGACGGACATGGGCGTGGAACCCATCGAAGCGGTCGGGAAGGAATTCGACCCGAATCTTCACAACGCTGTCATGCAGGAGGAGAGCGATGAACTCGAATCCGGAACGGTTGCGAAAGAGCTTCAGAAAGGTTACCTGTATAAAGGACAGGTCATCCGCTATTCCATGGTCAGTGTGGTAGCATAAGAGCATACAGAAAAGGAGATTCATACAATGGGAAAAATTATCGGTATTGATTTAGGTACGACCAATTCATGTGTAGCCGTTATGGAAGGCGGACAGCCCGTGGTCATCACCAACCAGGAAGGCAGCCGTACGACTCCTTCGGTCGTTGCATTCACCAAGAACGGCGAGCGTCTTGTCGGTGAAGCGGCAAAGCGTCAGGCAGTCACCAACGCAGACCGCACCATCAGCTCCATCAAGCGTCACATGGGTACGGATTATAAAGTAAACATCGACGGCAAGCAGTACACTCCGCAGGAGATCTCCGCAATGATCCTTCAGAAACTGAAGAAGGATGCGGAAAACTATCTCGGCGAGCCCGTTACCGAAGCAGTTATCACCGTTCCTGCATATTTCAACGATGCACAGCGTCAGGCAACCAAGGACGCAGGCCGTATTGCAGGTCTGGATGTCAAGAGAATCATCAACGAGCCCACTGCGGCAGCTCTTGCTTACGGCCTTGCCAACGAAAGCGATCAGAAGATCATGGTCTATGACCTCGGCGGCGGTACATTCGATGTCTCCATCATCGAGATCGGCGACGGCGTTATCGAAGTTCTTGCAACCAACGGCGATACCCGTCTCGGCGGCGATGACTTTGACGAAAAGATCACCCGCTGGATGATCAATGATTTCAAGAACGCGGAAGGCGTGGATCTGTCAAATGACAAGATGGCGCTTCAGCGTCTTCGTGAATATGCGGAAAAAGCAAAGAAAGAACTTTCAACCGCTACTACCACAAATATCAATCTGCCTTTCATCACCGCAACTCCGGAAGGCGGCCCGAAGCATCTTGACATGAATCTGACCCGTGCAAAGTTCAATGAACTGACACACGATCTGATCGAAAGAACCGCGATCCCGGTACAGAATGCACTCCGTGACGCAGGCATCTCCTCATCCGAACTGACCAAGGTCCTTCTTGTCGGCGGTTCCACACGTATGCTTTCCGCACAGGAAAAGGTAAAGGCACTGACAGGTCATGAACCCAGCAAGACCCTGAATCCGGATGAATGTGTTGCCATCGGCGCAGCAATTCAGGGCGGCAAGCCCTCCGGTGAAGAGGGCACAGGCGACATCCTTCTTCTGGATGTTACTCCGCTGTCACTTTCCATCGAGACCATGGGCGGTATCGCAACCCGTCTGATCGAAAGAAACACCACCATCCCCACCAAGAAGAGCCAGATCTTCTCTACCGCAGCCGACAATCAGACCGCAGTGGACATCAACGTGGTTCAGGGTGAAAGACAGTTCGCACGCGACAACAAGTCTCTCGGACAGTTCCGTCTGGACGGTATCCCGCCGGCACGCCGCGGCGTTCCGCAGATCGAGGTCACATTTGATATCGATGCCAACGGTATCGTAAACGTATCCGCTAAGGATCTGGGAACCGGCAAGGAACAGCATATCACCATTACTGCAGGCTCCAACATGTCCGACGACGATATCGAAAAGGCAGTGAAGGAAGCAGCTGAATTCGAAGCAGCCGATAAGGCAAGAAAAGAAGCAGTCGATACCAGAAACGATGCGGATGCACTTGTATTCCAAACCAGACAGGCTATGGAACAGGTCGGCGACAAGCTCGATGCAGGTCTGAAGGCAACTGTCGAGAATGATCTGAAGAATCTGGAAGATGCCATCAATGCTTGTGACATCAACAACATGACGCCTTCTCAGACCGAGGACATCAAGGCTAAGAAGGAGACTCTTCTGAATTTCGCAAATCAGCTGTTCCAGAAGATGTATGAGCAGACTCAGGGTGCACAGCAGGGCCAGGGCCCCGATATGGGCAACGGCGGTGCTTATCAGGATCCGAATTACGGCAGCTCCAATCCGAATGATGATGTCGTAGACGGCGATTACAAGGAAGTCTGACGCAGGATCTGAAATCCGTAAGAATGTTATTTCACACGCACGGGGCGGGACACGTCCTGTGCGTGTTCGTTGAAGAGAGAAGTAAAGCTTCGAAAGGCAGAACATGGCAGAAGAAAAAAGGGATTATTATGAGGTGCTCGGCGTTTCCAAGGATGCGTCAGAGGCCGATCTGAAAAAGGCATACAGAACACTGGCAAAAAAGTACCATCCCGATGCGAATCCCGGTGACAAGGAGGCTGAAGCCAAGTTCAAGGAGGCTTCGGAAGCGTATGCGATCCTGAGCGATCCGGAAAAACGTCAGAAATACGACCAGTTCGGCTTTGCGGCTTTCGGAGAAGGCGGAAACGGAGGCTTCGATTTCAATTCGGCGGATATGGGAGATATCTTCGGGGATATCTTCGGTGATCTGTTCGGCGGTTTCGGAGGCTTCGGAGGCTTCGGCGGAAGCAGAAGCTCCGGCAGAAGAAACGGCCCGCAGAAGGGGGCAAGCGTCCGGATGCAGGTGCGTATCAGCTTTGATGAAATGGTCAAAGGCTGTACCAAGAATATTACCGTCAATCTGAAAGAGGAATGCCCCACATGCGGCGGCTCCGGCGCAAAACCCGGAACATCAAAGGAACGCTGCCCGAAATGCAACGGTACCGGTCAGGTGACCTATACCCAGCAGTCGATCTTCGGAATGGTGAGAAATGTGCAGGCATGTCCGGACTGCGGCGGAACAGGCGAGATCATTAAGGAAAAGTGTCCGGACTGCAGAGGAACAGGGTATAAGAATGAACGAAAGACGCTGGAAGTGACCATTCCTGCAGGTATTGAAAGCGGTCAGTCGATCCGGATCTCCGGAAAAGGCGAACCCGGCGTAAACGGCGGACCGAGAGGCGACCTTTTAGTGGAAGTCTATGTCGGCAATTCCAACCGTTTCGAGCGTGACGGAATGGATGTCTATACGGAAGAGAAGATCTCCTTCCCGACAGCGGCACTCGGCGGTCCGATCCGTGTACAGACGGTGGACGGACAGATCGAGTACGAGGTCAAGGCAGGAACACAGACCGGAACACGCGTACGTCTGAGAGGAAAAGGAATTCCGAGTGTCCGTGACGCATCCCAGCGGGGCGATCATTACATCGTACTGACTGTGGAAGTACCCACCGGACTCAATGCAAAGCAGAAGGAAGCGCTTCAGGCTTATGCGGATGAAATGGGCGATCCTTCATCGCCGAAGAAAAAGAAAGGGCTGTTCAAATAATGGGACGTTTTGCTGCAATCGGCGGGGGAACATACGAAGAGATCGATCCGCTGGCGAAAAAGATCGCTGAAATGTCCGGAAAAGAGATCCCGAATGTGCTCTTTATCGGAACCGCTCTCGAGGACTCCACCAATCCGCTCACATCCTGCAAGAAGACCTTCAAACGGGTCTGCCCCGGCTGCATCGTCAAAAAGCTGTCGCTGATCCGTTCTGTCTACACAGATGAAGAGATCGACGGACTTTTATCCTGGGCGGATGTAATCTTTGTCGGCGGCGGAAACACCGCTTTCATGCTGAAAACATGGGAAAAGTTCGGATTGAAGGAGAAACTGAAGAAGGTCTTTACGGATGATACCGCTGTCCTTTCGGGTGTATCGGCAGGCGCGATCTGCTGGTTTACGAAGGGATACACGGACAGCGAGATGTTCGAAGGAAAGGAAGACTGGCAGTATGTCTGGATCACGCCGGGCATCGGTCTTTACGATGCAGCCTTTTGTCCGCATTTTAACGATTGGAAGAGAAGCGGCTTTGAAGAGGCTTACAGAAACCTTGAGGATGCTCCCGGCGAAGCGATCGCGCTGGATGACGGAACCATGTTTTATGTAAACGGTGACGAAACCGGTTTCCTGTCTGCCGTGCCCGGAATGAACGCCCACAGATTTTCGAAAGCATGACATGTTTTTTGAACTGACATCTGAATAGTTTTAAGATCAAAGCAGGCCGGACAGTTTTGTCCGGCCTGTTCTGTGAGAAGAGAAATCTTACACAAATGTTACACAAATATTAATTTTCCGGTTGACCGGATCGGGTATATGGTGGTATAGTATAAAATAATATAATTATGGGTAAGTCTGCCGTGATGCAGGATAACCGGAAAGGAGAACCGCTATATGTCTTTTACATCACTGGAATTTCTTTTCCTGTTTTTTCCGCTCACATTGGCCGGTTATTATCTTTTAAAGAATAAATGCGGGAATCTTTTTCTGCTTGCCGCATCGCTCGTATTCTATACGCTCGGTGAAAAGAGGATGTTTCTGATCCTTCCGGTCAGCATTCTCGTAAACTACGGCTTCGGCCTTCTGATCGGAAAAACGCGGGAGAAAAAGACGCTTCACAGGATACTGTTTACGCTGTCTCTGATCTTTAACTTCGGGCTGCTCTTTTATTACAAGTATTTCCTGTTTACGCTTGAGACCGTAAATTCCGTGTTCGGAACGGATATCACATGGGCACGTCAGATCTTCCTTCCGCTGGGCCTGTCATTCTTTACTTTCCGGACACTTTCCTACTGCATCGATGTCTATTGGGAGAGCGTACAGCCGGAGAAAAATATCGTAAATGTTGCACTGTATATTTCTTTCTTCCCGCAGGTCACAATGGGACCGATCAGCAGATACAATGACTTTGCGGTCCAGCTGAAAGACAGAAAATTCGAGATCGCGGTCTTTGCGGAAGGTATTCGAAGGATCATTACCGGTCTTGCAAAAAAACTCATCATATCGGATACCGTCGGCTATGTCGTCGATATCATTTTCAGACAGGGATCCGGTGAAAGAACAGTGCTTCTTGCATGGCTCGGGATCATCGGCTATCTGATCCAGCTCTATTATGATTTCTCAGGCTATTCCGATATCGCAGTCGGTCTCGGCAAGCTGTTCGGTTTTACCACGCCTGAAAACTTTGACTATCCCTATATGTCAAAGGGGATCGCCGAATACTGGTCCAGATGGCATATCACACTGGGAACCTGGCTGAAGAATTATTTATATACGCCGATCTTCAGAGCCTGTCAGGATAAAAACATGAAGAAGGACCGCTGTGACCGGCTCGCACTCATCGGCGTCTGGCTTTTTGCCGGAATATGGCACGGTACCGGCTGGAACTATCTGGCATACGGAATCTATTACTGTGTATTCATCATTCTGGAAAGACTCTGGGACAATTATAAAAAAACAAGAAGAAAACGTCTTGGACTTAAGAAAAAACCGGACACGTTCCTGCAGAGTGCGGGAAAACACGTGTATTTTCTTGTTGTGCTGATCTTCGGACAGCTTCTGTTCCGCTGCGAAAGCATGATCGATTTCCTGAAATACGGTGCGGATATGTTCGGACTCCGTCATAACGCATTCGGAAGCACGCTGACCGCGTTTTATTTCAAACAGCTTGCGGCAGCACTTGCGATCGGTATTCTTTTCTGCTTCCCGGTCGTTCCGAAGATCAGAAAAGCGCTGGAAAAGAGCAGTGCGGGAAAGAAGATCGTCACGATCGCAGAGCCGGTCATCTGCCTGCTTCTGTTTGTGATCGCGATCGCTTTTGCGTTTACCAGTACCTACCACTCATTTGTGTATTTCCAGTTTTAAGGAGTATTGATGAAAAAGCATATCGGTGAGATCGTATTCACTGTTCTGTTCTTTTTGATCCTTCTGGTCCCGCTTGCGACCTTTCATTTCCGGAACGGACTGATATCCGTTTCCGAAAACCGCATGCTGTCCGATTTCCCCGAACTGCGTGAGGAGGACGGAAGCCTGAAGGACGGACTGACCGAGTCACTGAAGGTATGGTTCGGAGAACATCTGGGGCTTCGGGACAGTTTCCTGAATGTCAGCGGTACGATCAATTATCATCTGTTTCATAAATCCACAAGTGATCAGGTCGAACTCGGAAAGGACGAGTGGCTCTACTACGTTGCCGAGAACAATATGCAGCTGGCGCAAGGAACCTATTACGGTCTGGATGAAGAGAACCTGAGCCGTTATCTTTCCGAACTGGAAGCCATCCGGAAAAAGCTTAATGATCAGGGAATCGAATTTGTCCTGATGTTTCCGCCGAGCAAAGTGAGTGTCTATCCGGAGTATATCGACAGCGGCGATTATGAGATCCGTGAGACCGCGGCGGATATCGTGGAGGATTATATCGTTTCGCACTCGGATATTCATTGTGTCAGGCTGAAAGACGCGCTTCTGAACGAGAAGGAAGTCGGAGGCCAAGCGG
>JAZUFC010000277.1:0-2893 GCA_045640465.1 Lachnospiraceae bacterium
GCTTCGATCTCATCGTAATAGTAATCATAATCCGATGCCGCTGTCCGGAAAACGAGAGTCCCGTTCTGCAGAAACTCCAGTGTCAGAATGCCTCCGACCTCTTCGGTAAACAGAACGCACATGATATGAAGCTCGTCCTTCACTGCGGACGGAAGTCTGTCAAACACCTGATTGAAATAGTATTTCTCTTCATAAGAATTCGCACCGCACAGGACGATGCTGTCTTTTTGAGCCATGATCTATACTCCTTACTGAATGACGGTCTTGTAGCTGAAGCAGGTCAGTACGGCAAGAAGGACTGCCAGGATCCCGAACACGAACAGCCTGCTCTTTTTCATGACCCTGTTCCGGTTGTAAAGGATCCCCTCCAGTGCATAGATCGCCGAAAGCAGCGCGGAAAGGCCAAAAATAACGGGATAGAGAACCGTCAGTTCAGAGGCGCGGAAGAACAGAAGAACAGTCAGTACGATAATGGCGATCGCCAGAAGGACCTGAACCGTTTCAAATGCATAGTTTCTTTTTCTCATCTTATGCTCCTTTACAGGATCTCTTTCTGATACTCCTTGGAAAGGTCCATCAGCTTCTGCAGAAAGGCACGGTAGTAGTCCTGCATGCCTTCGCTGACACGCTCCCCGGCTTTCATGAGATTTGCCTTTTCACGTTCGGGATCGTAGACGGGAAGCCCGTTTTCCTTTTTATACGCGGCAATACCCGCGGATACCTTCATCCGCTCTTCAAAAAGCTTTGCCATTTCCGTATCGATCCTGTCGATCTCTTTTCTGTATTCGCTCAGATCCATTTTTTACTCCTGTCTGACTGCATATACTGTCAACACCTGAAGAAACGGGCAGGTACGCCCCGCCCGTTCTCATCATTTCTGTTCTGCCTGTGCATCCGGACATCATCCCGGATACAGACCCTTAATGGCAGGAACCAGCTGCTTGAAGAAATTATACCGCTCATCGTACTTTTTGACAAGTTCCGGATCAGGTTCTTCCGTACCGGTCACACGGACCACCTTGGCTGCGATCTCTTCCACGGAAGCATATTCCTTGCAGCCGACCGCTGCCAGCATCGCACCGCCGAGGCCGGGGCCCTGCTCGGACTCAATGATATCCACCTTCAGGTTCAGCACATTTGCGATGATCTTCCGCCACAGCGCACTCTTCGCACCGCCGCCGCAGATCTTCGTGCGTTCCAGAGAAACACCGCATTCCTTTGCGATCTCATAGATATCACGGAACGCAAATGCAACTCCCTCCAGAACCGCCTGTGTCATTTCGCCTCTGGTGGTGTCCATGGAGATACCGAAGAAAGCGCTTCTTAAGCTTGCGCTGTTCCACGGGCAGCGTTCGCCCATCAGATAAGGCAGATAGTACACATGGTTCTCGCCGAGATTTCCGATGAGTTCCTGCTCGTGCGCATAATCCGCGGTATTCAGGATCTCTTCGTTCCACCACTTGTTGCAGGACGCTGCGGAAAGCACGACGCCCATCAGATGATAGCAGCCGTCCGCATGCGCAAATGCATGGAGCGCCGGATTGGAAGGCTGGTTGAAGGTCCTGCTGGAAACAAACATGGTACCGGAGGTGCCCAGAGAAAGATTGCACATGCCGTCGCCGACCGTGCCGGTTCCCACTGCCGCCGCAGCATTGTCGCCTGCGCCCGCAATGATCTTAACGGTCTCAGGGAAGCCCAGTTCCTTTGCGACATCGGGCTTCATATTTCCGACCACGTCATAGGATTCATAAAGATCCGGAAGCTGATCTCTTCTGACCCCGCAGATCTCCATCATTTCCTTTGACCAGCACTTGTTCTTCACATCCAGAAGCAGGAAGCCTGATGCATCCGAATAATCCGAGCTGAATACGCCGGAGAGCCGGTATGCCAGGTAGTCCTTCGGAAGCATGTATTTGGCGGTACGGGCAAAGATCTCCGGTTCATTCTTTCTGACCCAGAGGATCTTCGGTGCCGTGAAGCCTGCAAATGCTATGTTCGCGGTATAGGATACCACCTTCTCGATGCCGATCTCTTTGTTCAGGTAATCCGTTTCCTCCTGCGCACGTCCGTCGTTCCAGAGGATCGCGGGACGAAGGATCCGGTCATCCTGATCCAGCATGACAAGACCGTGCATCTGTCCGCCGAAGGAGATACCGGCGATCTGCGTCTTATCGATCTTCGCCGTCAGTTCTTTCAGGCCATCCATGGATTTTTCGTACCATTCCTCAGGATCCTGCTCTGCCCAGCCGTTTTTCGGGAAGCTTAACGGATAGTCTCTTGAAACGATGTTCTCAATGATTCCTTCGCTGTTCATGAGGAGCAGCTTGACTGCGGAAGTCCCGAGGTCAATTCCGATATAATACATACTGTATTCTCCATTCTGTGAAATGTGCCGCTGTTCAGAAGTTCTGCCCGGCGGCTTTAAGAAAGCGGAGCGTTTTTGCGCCCCGCTTTCAATTACCGCTGACTGAAGTCAGTTATGCAAAAGGATTTTCTGTCGGATACGGTAAGGACTTCGGCTGGTTGTATGCAATATCCTGAACGCCGAGGAACTTGAAGATCTCGAACAGAGCCTTTCCGTAGTGGCCGAAAGCAACAGCGCCGTGATGCGGATAACGCTTCTGGATCAGCACATGACGGTAGAAGCGGCCCATTTCCGGAATTGCGAATACACCGATACCGCCGAAGGAACCGGTCTTGACGGGAAGGATCTCACCCTGAGCGATGTAGCTTCTTAAAACGCCTTCGGAATCGCACTGTAAGCGGTAGAAGGTAATGTCGGAAGCAGCGATGTCGCCTTCCAGTGTTCCTCTTGTGAAGTCAGGCTCTGATCCTTCGGGCTCAAGGAGACGGTGCTGGATCAGCTGATACTTGACAGCTCTGTCTGAGCACA
>JAZUFC010000278.1:0-10826 GCA_045640465.1 Lachnospiraceae bacterium
AAGATCCGGGAGCTGTTCATTTCTGAAATGTTTTTTTACAGCTTCAGTGCTGTCGGAATAATCATTTAGATTGCTTCCGCATTGACGAACTGGCTGTTCCAAAGGTCTGCATAGAAGCCGCCCTTTTCAAGCAGTTCATTATGCGTACCGGTCTCAACGATATCGCCGTCCTTCATGACAAGGATCATGTCGGCGTTGCGGATCGTTGACAGACGGTGTGCAATAGTGAAGGAGGTACGGCCCTCAGTCAGCTTATCCATAGCATTCTGAACGAGCTGCTCGGTTCTGGTATCGACGGAAGAGGTTGCTTCGTCGAGGATCAGAAGCTTCGCGTCATCGATCATGGCTCTGGCGATCGTCAGAAGCTGTCTCTGACCGGCTGAAAGGTTCGTGCTGTCGGAAAGGACCGTGTCATATCCCTTCGGAAGGGATTTGATGAAACGATGGAGACCGACTGCCTTGCAGGCTTCCTTGACCTGATCGAGCGTGACGCCTTCACGGCCGTAGGCAACGTTTTCGAATACGGTGCCTTCAAACAGCCATGTATCCTGCAGAACCATACAGAACTGTTCATGTACATTCTCACGTGTGATCTCGGAAGTTGGTACGCCGTCGATCTTGATGGAGCCTGAGTTCAGTTCATAGAAACGCATCAGCAGGTTGACGAGCGTGGTCTTGCCGGCACCGGTAGGACCGACGATAGCGACCTTCTTACCGGGTTCGATAGAAGCGGAGAAGTCGTTGATGATCGTGCGTTCCGGTACATAACCGAAGTTGACATGTTCGAATTCGATCTTGCCCTTGACATCTTCAAGCTTGTTTGTCTTCTGAGTTTCATCGGAAAGCTCAGTCTCGTTCAGGAAACCGAAGATACGCTCCGCAGCTGCAATAGCGGACTGCATGGAGGTCATTGCGGATGCGACCATACCGAGAGGCTGAGTGAACATTCTGACATAAAGTGTGAACGCAATGATAACACCGAAGGTGATCTTTCCGTTCAGAACCATGAATGCACCGACAACACAGACTGCAACGTAACCGAGGTTGCCGAGCAGTTCCATGATCGGACGCATGATACCGCTTAAGAACTGGCTCTTCCAGTTGCTTTCGTACAGAAGCTCATTGATGCGGTGGAATTCCTGAGAAGCATCCTTTTCACCGTTGAAGGCCTTCACGATCAGCTGACCGGCGTAGATCTCTTCAATGTGGCCGTTCATTTCACCGAGGTGACGCTGGCGTGCAGAGAAGAAAGGCTGGCTCTTCTTGATGATGATTCTCATGACAACAACACCGATCACGCTGGTCACGATTGCGATCAGTGAAAGCGGAACGTTTGTGAACAGCATGAAGAGTGAACAGCCGATGAACGTAACAACAGCGGAAACGATCTCCGTTGCCGCATGACGGATACTCATACCGATGGTATCAACGTCGTTCGTGACACGGCTTAAAAGGTCACCGAAGGATGCGGAGTCAAAACGGGAAAGCGGAATCTTGTTCAGCTTTTTGGAGATATCGTCACGCATCTGATAGTTCAGGTTGTTCGTGGTGTTGACCATGGTCAGTTCCTGAACCAGAGAAAGGATCGCACTGAAAAGGTAGAAGAGAAGAGCAGCGATACTGATCTTCAGAACACCGTTGACATCAACGGCACCTTTGTTCATACCGTCTGAGATCAGGTCGGAGATCTTACTCAGCTGATTCGGTGCGAAGAAAGTTAAAAGAACACTGATGATAGCGCAGCTGAAGGAAATGATCAGCATGGGCAGGAATTTACGAAGGTACTTAATAAGAAGCTTCAGCGTGCCTTTCATATCCTTGGGCTTTTCGGCGACTCTCATTCTGCCGCCGCCGCCACGCATATTCTGCATTTTCGCACTGCCGAATTCATAATCATTTTTAGCCATTACCCGATCTCCTCCTTTGAAAGCTGTGTATAAGCGATCTCCTGGTAGACGGAGCAGGTCTTCATGAGTTCTTCATGAGTACCGCGTCCGACGACCTCGCCTTCGTCCAGAACGATGATCTGATCTGCGTCGCGGATGGTACCGATACGCTGGGCAACGATCAGGGTCGTAACGCCTGCGGTCTCTTTCTTCAGTTCAGCGCGGAGAATACGGTCTGTCTTGTAGTCCAGAGCGGAGAAGGTATCGTCGAAGATATAGATCTCCGGTTTTCTGAATACGGATCTTGCAATGGAAAGACGCTGCTTCTGGCCGCCGGAAACGTTCATGCCGCCTCTGGCGATGAAAGCATCGTACTGATCCTCCATTTTTTCGACGAAGTCGGTCGCCTGCGCGATGGCAACGGCTTTCCTGACGCCTTCAATGGCTTCTTCTTCGGTATAGGTGTGAGCACCTTCACCGTAGTTGACGTTGGAATTGACGGTACCCGTAAACAGAACGGCACGCTGCGGTGCATAGCCGATCTTGTTGTGCAGTGTATTCAGAGAATATTCTCTGACGTCTCTGCCGTCCACTAAAACGCGGCCCGAGGTCGCATCGTAGAAACGCGGTACCAGATTGATGAGGGTCGTTTTACCGGAACCGGTGGCACCGATAAATGCAACGGTCTCGCCCTTCTTTGCGGTGAAGGAGATGTTCTTGACGATATCTTCTTCAGCATCGGGATAACGGAAGGAAACATTATCGAATACGATCGTGCCTTCCTCATTGTTTTTGCCTTCCGTAGCATCAGCGTCTTTGATGCGGACATCGGTATCAAGAACTTCGTTGACACGCTGTGCGCAGACGGCGACACGGGGCAGCTGATTGAAGATCATGTTCAGGGACATGAAAGCGAACAGGATACGGCTTGCGTAGGTAGAGAAGACCACCATGTCGGAGAAGGTCGTTACGGATTCAGGCGTACCGACGGTCTTTGAAATGATGTAGCCGCCGATCAGATAGATGCCGATCGTCAGTGCATTGTTGACGAAACGCATGGTCGGATGCATGATGGACATGGCGTTCTGTGCCTGCATGTGGTTATCGGTCAGGATCTGGTTGGCTTTCGCAAACTTCTTCTGCTGATAGTCCTCTGCATTGTATGCACGGATGACGCGGATACCGGTCAGATTCTCACGGGTCACGCGGTTCAGGTCATCTGTCAGGACCTGCATCCGGCGGAAGCGGGGCTGAGCATACAGAATGACGTAAAGGACGACACCGAGAACAATAACGACCGCTATTGAGGTCAGAAGGGTCCACTGCCAGTGCTTGCCTGCGATCTTGGAAAGAGCGATGCCTACCGTGATCGGCATACGGACGATCATGATAAAGCCGCCGGAGACGAAGTTCTGGATCTGCGCGACATCGTTCGTGGAACGTGTGATGAGGGATGCAGTGGAGAACCGGTCGATCTCTTCCAGAGAGAAGGTCATCACCTTGTGGAAAATGTCATTGCGGAGATGACGGGAAAACTTGGCTGCCAGCATGGCGCTGACGAAGCCGGAAATGAATGTGAGCAGCATGGCGATGACTGCGCATAAAAGCATCATGCCGCCGCATGTCCACACCTGTGACATTTGGGTGCCTTCTGTGATTACCAGCTTGGTGATCGCTGACATGTAGTCGGGTACTTTCAGGTCCATATAGACCTGTCCGACTACAAGGAGAACACTCAACAGGATCAGGAACCACTCGGTTCCGTTCAAACGCTTGAAGATCTTAATCATTCTGATCCTTCTCCTTTGTATTTTTTCTCAAACTGCCCTTTATCATATCATATTTCAGGAAAAGTAACAAATTGTTTTTGCGATTTTCATTGTAAAATCGTGTCATCTTTTTTTAAAAATATATGTTCGAAAAAAGAACTGTTTTCCGCGTGAAAATGTTCAAAAAAAGAACGGTTTTCTGAAGGAACAAAAAGGTCTTTTTTTATGCCGGAACCGTGCTTAAGAAAAGGAAGCAAAGGGTGCCCCGGACGGTACGGAATCCCTTGAATTCGACGCTGTGATGGGGTAGAATGGTACATGAAAAAACATCAGGGAGACGGATATGGAGGAACTGACCCGGAACACAGGCAAAATGACGAATATCTATCTGGCGGATACGGCCTTTCTCGATTCGGACGAAGTGTTTTCCGACGCCCTGGATAAGGTTTCTTCCTTCCGGCGGGAGAAGGTGCTGAAGTACCGCTTCAGAAAAGACAGAAACCTGAGTCTTCTTGCGGGGCTTCTTCTTGACAGAGGACTTTCGGCATACGGTCTTTCGGAGAAGGATTCTGTCTTTGAAGTATCGGAAAAAGGTAAGCCGTATCTGAAGGATCATCCGGAGATCTTTTTCAGTCTGTCACATTCCGGAACCAGAGCTGCCGCAGTCTTTTCGGACCGTCCCTGCGGGATTGACATCGAGAAGATCGAAGGCGATGAGTCTGAACTTGCGAAACGCTTCTTTCATGAAGAGGAATACCGGTATCTGAGATCACTCGAAGACGTTCAAAAGCGGACGGCGGATTTTTACAGGATCTGGACCGCAAAGGAAAGCTATCTGAAAATGCTCGGTACGGGTCTTTCGGTCCCTCTCGATTCCTTTGAGATCCGTCTTGACACCGGAAGACCCATATTATATGAAGACGGCGAAAAAAAAGAGATCTTCTTTACGGAGATCCCTGTCATGGGGTATTCTTTGGATCTGTGTCTTCAATAAAAAAGGAAACAGGGATATTCCGGCTCAAAACGGAACGTCCCTGTTCTTTAAGTGGAGTAGAGGGGGGTCGAACCCCTGTCCGAAAACCCGTCCACCGAAACTTCTACCATTATAGCTTATCTATTTTGATTCCCTCAAGCCCGAACCGGTAAGCAGGATGGACTCTTTTGGTAGCTTCATGGATCTCCTTTACCGCAAAGCTTAGGCAAAGGGTTCCCCGTAAAGTCGAAGCCCGTATTCACCGGTACGGGAACCGGTGAGCGGACTCACAGCGCTTACGCTGCGTATGCTAAATTATCTTCAGCGTTTATTTTTAAGTTTTCCGGCTTTTTACATGCGTTCGGTACATGAATGGCTTATCCGGATTCAAGATCCCCGTCGAAACCGGTACTACCCCGATACCGCGGATCTTCATCCGTATGCATTTTAACACAGGATAAAGAAGTTGTCAAACAGAAGCCGGTGTGATATACTTCTAAAGTTAATGGCCGGAAAGGCCGTTTCCCACGGAGGATCATCATACATGTTTCGCAGTAAAGGTTTTACGGTTGCATTTATCATATTGAGCATCATGATCATCGGACTGACGGCAGTCCTGTGCTATCTTCTGATCGGAACGGACAAGATGCCCGGAAGCGGCGATATCGCGTCTCAGGATCCGGGTCAGATCTATATTCCCCCGACAGATCCCCTTCAGGCGGCATCTTTAGATGCGCCGGTCTCTTCGGATGAACCCCCTGCTGCCGACACGTCTTCTGAGGAAGCATCCGCTTCACCGGAAGAGGCGCAGGTACAGGAGGAATCTTCCGTTCTCCGTGCGCTGAACAGCTCCGAAGAGCATGTCTATCCGGTCGCGGGAGAGGAGATCCCCGTTTCCGGCGCGATCGCGGTCGTGAAGCCCGGCGATTTCGGTGAGGGCATCGTATTCCACGCGAATCCTGTTTTTGACGATGCATCCACGCCCGGAAATGTCATGCAGTACGGCGGCGGTTTCAGAGTATCCGCCAAAGTATATGTAAATAGCGGGACAGATCTTTCCATGATGTACAAGACGACGGACGGCTATTATGTGACATCCAATCCGAACTACATTCAGTTTACGCCGGATGCGCCGTCTGCCATCAATGCGGATCCTTCCAAGGTCGCTCTTTACGGAAAGGACGAACTGGAGGGCGCGCTTCTTCAGGTCTATTCGGATGACGGCAGCCATGTGGCATTCACTCTTTTCTATTATGAGCCGCAGAACGGCGTGCTGACCCCGGCGCTTGCCGATGTGATCGCTTCCTATTCATCCTACGGTGTCGGTTCCTTCGAATACCGGAATACGGACGGCAGAGTCTATACGGGAACGATCTGCTTCGAAAATCTCCCGGAAGGGAAGATCGTGGATCTGAACTTCCCGGGCGCAATAACACTTTCGACGGGAGACCGTTCGGAGATGGTGCTTCACATCAGTCAGTAAGCGGCATTTGAAAAACGGATTCTTTTTTGCGGGATCGCAGTTTATTTTTGATGGATGAAAACGGATGTTTTCCGGTATATTTTACAGGATACTATTGATCGTCACAGAACCGGAAACCCGATGAATCTTCCGGGCGGACAAGGAGGTACTTATGTACAGGATCGTAAAAAAGGAGAATCCGGCGGACCGGATCATCTTCATGGAAGTCGAGGCAGAGCGCCTTTCAAAGAAAGGACTCCCGGGACAGTTTATTATTGCAAAAAAGGATGAGACCGGAGAGCGGATCCCGCTCACGATCGCCGATACGGATGCCGAAAGAAAGACTGTCAGCATCGTTTTCCAGATCGTCGGCGCATCCACGGCCGAAATGGCGGAGATGGAGGAAGGCGATTCCTTTATGGATTTTGCAGGCCCTCTCGGAAATCCCTCGGAGCTGGTTCTTGCGGATCCCGAAGAACTGAAGAAAATGAAACTTCTGTTTGTGGCAGGCGGTGTCGGCATCGCGCCCGTATATCCGCAGGTGAAGTGGCTGCATGAACACGGTGTTTCCTGCGACGTGATCATGGGCGCACGTACGGAGAGCCTGCTGTTCTTCGAAGACAGAATGAAGGAAGCCGGAAATGTTTATATCTGTACCGACGACGGATCAAAGGGTTTTCACGGAAACACCTGCGATATGATAAACGAGCTCATCGCACGCGGCAATACGTATGACCGCGTGATCGCGATCGGCCCCTGTATTATGATGAAATTTGTCTGCCAGCTGACAAAGAAGCTGAATATCCCCACGATCGTTTCCATGAACCCCATCATGGTGGACGGAACCGGTATGTGCGGTGCCTGCCGTCTTCAGGTCGGCGACGAAGTGAAATTTGCCTGTGTGGACGGTCCCGAATTTGACGGCCATCTCATCGATTTCGATGAGGTCATGAAGCGTCAGCAGATCTACCGCACCGAAGAGGGACGGGCATATCTGCGTTTCCAGGAAGGCAAGACACATCACGGCTCCTGCGGCCGCTGCGACTGAACGGAAGGAGGCTGACAAATGAATACGGATCAGTTGAAGAAAGTACCGGTATCCGAACAGGAACCTTCTGTCCGGGCACATAATTTTGAAGAGGTCTGTCTGGGCTATACGGAAGATGAGGCAGTCAGAGAAGCGGAACGCTGCTTAAACTGCAAGAATCCGAAATGCATTCAGGGATGTCCCGTTTCCATCCGGATCCCCGATTTTATTCAGGCAGTTAAAAACAGAGAATTCCGTCTTGCCGGCGATATCATCGCACAGTCATCAGCGCTTCCGGCGATCTGCGGCCGTGTATGTCCGCAGGAGACACAGTGTGAAGGCGTCTGTATCCGCGGCATCAAGGGCGAGGCTGTTGCGATCGGAAAGCTGGAGCGGTTCGTGGCTGACAGAAACCGTGAGGACGGTTATGTCTCTCTGAATAAAGAAGCGCCGAACGGCCACAAGGTCGCGGTCATCGGTTCCGGTCCTTCCGGACTTACCTGTGCGGGCGATCTCGCAAGACTCGGCTACAGCGTAACGGTATTCGAAGCGCTTCACGAGCCCGGCGGTGTCCTTTCCTACGGTATTCCGGAATTCCGTCTTCCGAAGAAAAAGGTCGTTGAAAAAGAGATCGACAATGTCCGTGCACTGGGTGTCGAGATCTGCTGCAACGTGATCGTCGGCAAGACCGTCACGATCGACGAGCTGATCGAAGAAGAGGGCTACGAAGCTGTCTTTATCGGTTCGGGCGCAGGACTTCCGAAATTCATGGGGATCTCCGGCGAGAATGCCAAGCAGGTGTTTTCCGCAAATGAGTTCCTGACCCGCGTCAATCTGATGAAGGCCTACCGTGACGATTACGAGACTCCCGTTTATGTGGGAAAGAAGGTCATCGTGGTCGGCGGCGGCAACGTGGCGATGGATGCCGCGAGAACGGCACTGAGATTAGGTGCGGAAACGCATATCGTCTACAGAAGATCCATGACGGAGCTTCCGGCCCGTGCGGAGGAAGTGCATCACGCAGAGGAAGAGGGCATTCAGTTTGACCTCCTTCAGAATCCTGTCCGGATCATCACGGACGAAGACGAGAATGTGACCGGCGTTGAGATCATCCGCATGGAGCTCGGCGAACCGGATGCTTCCGGCAGAAGAAGACCTGTGGAGAAGCAGGGCAGTGAATACGTCATGGAGGCGGATATGGTCGTCATGGCGCTCGGCACGAGCCCGAATCCGCTGATCTCTTCCACAACGGAAGGACTTGAGATCAATAAATGGAAATGCATCGTTGCCGAGGAGGAGACCGGAAAGACCTCCAGAGAAGGCGTGTACGCCGGCGGTGATGCGGTAACCGGCGCAGCGACCGTGATCCTTGCGATGCAGGCCGGCAAGAATGCAGCAAAGGGAATTCATGAATACATTCAGAACAGGTGATACTGAAGCCGCTCTTCAGAAAGAGTATATCGGAAAAATGCAGGAGATCCTCCGTCAAAAGGAGGATCTTCTTTCAAGAAAGCTGACCTATTTTATCGAAACGCTGGGCTGCCAGATGAATGCGAAGGATTCGGAAAAATTTGCCGGAATTCTGGAACAGATCGGGTATGTGCCCTGCGACAGCGAAAAAAAGGCCGACTTTGTGCTGTACAATACCTGTACGGTCCGTGAAAACGCAAATCAGAAGATCTACGGCCACCTCGGAAACCTGATCTCCGTCAAAAAGCATAAGAATCCCGGCATGCAGATCGCGCTCTGCGGTTGCATGATGCAGGAGCCGGACGAAGTCGAGACGGTACGGAAGAAATATGATTTTGTCGATATCGTGTTCGGTACGCATAACATTTTCAAGCTGGCAGAGCTCATGTACAGACATGAGACGGAAAACCGCATGATCATTGACGTCTGGGAAGGAACGGAGGAGATCGTCGAAGATCTTCCCGCGATCCGCAAGTATCCGTTCAAATCCGGCGTGAACATCATGTACGGCTGCAACAATTTCTGCTCCTACTGTATCGTGCCGTATGTCCGCGGCAGAGAACGGAGCCGTGAAAAAGAGGATATCTTAAGCGAGATCCGCGAGCTTGCAAAAGACGGCGTCCGCGAAGTCATGCTTCTCGGACAGAACGTCAATTCATACGGAAAAACGCTTAAAGAGCCTGTTTCTTTTGCCGAACTTCTCCGTGAGACGGAAAAGATCGACGGGATCGAACGCATCCGCTTCATGACCTCACATCCGAAGGATCTTTCGGACGAACTGATCGAAGTCATGAAGGGAAGCCGGAAGATCTGCAATCATTTCCATCTGCCGCTTCAGTCAGGCTCCGACAGGATCCTGAAGATCATGAACCGCCATTATACAAGGGATCAGTATATCCGCATCACGGAAAAGCTTCGTGAAGCGGTGCCGGATATCTCCTTAACGACTGACATCATCGTCGGCTTCCCAGGTGAGACAGAAGAGGATTTTCAGGACACGCTGGATCTTGTAAGACGCGTTCGTTTTGATTCCGCTTTCACATTTATCTATTCGAAGCGGACAGGAACGCCGGCGGCAAAAATGCCGGATCAGATCCCGGAAGACGTTGTGAAGGACCGGTTCGACAGACTGCTTTCGGAAGTGCAGAGGATCGGTCAGGAGGTTTCCGGAAGAGATGAAGGAAAGATCCTTCCCGTGCTTGTCGAGGAAGTGAACCGTCAGGATCCTTCCATGGTGACGGGAAGACTCACCAACAATACAGTGGTGCATTTCCCGGGTGATCAGTCCCTGATCGGACAGATCGTACCGGTGTATCTTAAGGAATCAAAAGGCTTTTATTATCTAGGCAGGAAAACGGAGTGAAGATATGGCACTGAGCCCGATGATGGAGCATTATCTGAAGACGAAAGAAGAGAACCCAGGCTGTTTATTATTTTACCGCCTGGGTGATTTCTATGAGATGTTTTTTGATGATGCGGTCACAGTCTCAAAAGAACTGGAGCTGACGCTGACCGGAAAAGACTGCGGTCTTCCCGAGCGTGCGCCGATGTGCGGCGTTCCTTATCATGCTGTGGACACATATCTGACGCGTCTTGTGGAAAAAGGCTATAAGGTCGCCATCGCAGAGCAGATGGAGGATCCGAAGACCGCCAAGGGGCTCGTGAAACGGGAAGTCATCCGCGTGGTGACGCCGGGAACCGTTCTGGATCCCGCAGCGCTTGATGAGACCAGAAACAATTATCTGATGTGCATCTGTTACGAAAGAGGCATTTTCGGCATTGCCTTCTGTGATGTGACGACAGGCGAGTTTCTGATGACGGAAGCGGAGAAAAAGGAACAGCTTTTAGACGAGATCAACCGTTTTCAGCCCTCCGAGATCATTTATAACGATGCATTTGAGATCTCCGGGGCGGATCTTTCACCGGTGCAGTTCCGGATGAATTTTACCGCCGGGATCACGGAAAAATTCCGCTTTCAGGAAGATGCGTCGCAGCGGGTCCTTCTGCAGCATTTTGAGGTGGCGTCTCTTGAATCTCTCGGCGTGAAGGCTTATCCTGTCGGAACGATCGCTTCCGGCGCGCTTCTTTCCTATCTTCTCGATACACAGAAGACGGAGCTTCTTCATATCCGTGAGATCCGGGTCTACAGCCGCTCGAAATACATGGTGCTTGACATGTCCACCAGACGCAATCTGGAGCTTGTGGAGACCATGCGTGAAAAGCAGAAGAAGGGGACCCT
>JAZUFC010000279.1:0-12137 GCA_045640465.1 Lachnospiraceae bacterium
CTCGGATTCATTCAGATAGAATTCGATCTCCTTTTCCGCGGAAAGCGGATGGATCATATTTGCGACGGCACCGACCAGATTGACGGCATAGAACATAAAGATGGCCTGCGGGCAGTTCGGCATGGCAATGGTGACTTTATCATTTTCCCGTACACCGATCGTCTTCAGCGCTTTTGCACAGCGTTCGATCTCGGTGACCATTCTTTTGTATGTAGTGGATCTTCCCATGAAATCGAATGCAACATTGTTCGGATACTTTTCCGCGATCTTTTCCACGGCTTCAAACATGGAGCCGTCAAAATAATCAAGCGTAAACGGAACACCGCCCATGAAATCCTTCCACGGTGCTTTTGCGGTGATCACATTCATTTCCTCTGATGTGCTGCCTGCAGGGATCTCACTCATAATACTACCTCCGGGTTTTTTGTATAATTGAACCGTTCATCTTTTGCAGATCTCATTTAAGGACCGGCGAAATTATAGCGGAACTCTTTCCATTCTTCAGTTTATCATGTATAATCGGATAAGCGGATGTCTTTACGGATCACGGATCCTGAAGCATGCGCGGCATGGAGCCGGCCGGAATACTCCCTCTTCATGCGGAAAGGAAGAATATGCTGTCATTACAGATCACAGACCTGAAAGCGTTTACCGCTCTGCTTTTTTCAAAAGATGCCTTTGACCGTTTTCTTTTCCGGGAAGGCGAATTTGTCACGGCATTTACGACAGAACTGGACGGCCGGATCAATAAAAGCTTTTTTGCGGGAGATGACGGTTCTGCAGACGCTTCCGCGCCTTCCGAATCCTGCATGAGCTGGAGCGAGATCCGCCCCTTCTGTCTGAGTCTGATCAAAGGAAACCGGCTTCCGGTCTCCTTCCGGATCATTCTGATCACTTCTTCCGAAAACACCGCTTCCATCGTGAAGCGTTCCGGTTTTCAGGACTGTCCGGTCACTTCTCTTTCAATCAATCTGATCTATGCAAAGAAAGAGCTGTATCTGACGACCGGGGCAGCCTATTCCGGCTTCAGTCTGAACAAATCGCTGGAAGACTACTGGGACAAAGCCGTGACTGCATTTCTTGACAGCAAAGAGATCTCTTACGTCCGTCCGCAGCAATAATGAAATGCTTATTTTCCGATAAACCATAACAGACGAAAAGGAACGACGCAAAGCCGTTCCTTTTCGCCTGTATGAAACATCCTTTACTCTTTTGCGGGTGCGTTGTCACGCGCTTCTTTTTTCTGCTCTTCTTTTTTCAGTTTAATGAAGTTCACGATCGCCTCCACCGTACCGTCAAAGCCGAGTTTGCTGCGGTTTAAGCAAAGATCATAGGAAGATGCCGCGCCCCAGCGTTTGTTGGAGTAATAGTTGTAGTAATTGCTTCTGCGCTTGTCGGTCTTCTGGATATAATCCTTCGCCTTGTTTGCGGGAAGCTCATACGTCTGCTCAACATGAGCGATCTTGTCTTCCTCATCCGCCGTAATAAATACGGAAACGAGGTCCGGATCCCCTTCCAGTGCATAATCCGCACAGCGTCCCACAAAGACTGCGGAGCCGCCTTCAGCGATCTGCTTGATGGCGTTATACTGTGCAAGGAACACCTTCTGTTCCATCGGCATATCCACGACGCCGGGATGATAGCCCATTGAGTAGGTATCCATAACAAGAGAATAAAGAAAACTCTTTGTGGGTACTTCGTCGTGGGTCTCCAGAATTTCTTCACAAAGGCCGCTGTGCTTTGCCGCAACGGCGATCAGTTCCTTGTCATAGCACTGCAGACCGAGCACTTCGGCGACCTTCAGGCCGATCCGTCTTCCGCCCGATCCGGACTCGCGTCCGATCGCAATAATGACTTTACCGTTGATTCCATCCATAAAAAGTTTCCTCCCTGTATTTACCGGAAATATCAGCCGATTGCCTGAACGACGGTGATCGCGATAACGCCGACGATATCATCTGAAGAGCATCCTCTTGACAGATCGTTGACGGGAGCAGCGATACCCTGAGTGACCGGGCCGTACGCATCTGCTTTTGCAAGACGCTGAACAAGCTTGTAACCGATGTTGCCCGCATCCAGATCCGGGAATACCAGAACATTCGCCTGACCCGCAACTGCAGAACCGGGTGCCTTGGAAGCCGCTACAGAAGGAACGATGGCTGCATCCAGCTGGAGCTCGCCGTCGATCTCGTACTGCGGGAACTGTTCCTTTGCGATTGCCAGAGCATCCAGGACCTTGGTCACGTCTGTATGCTTTGCAGAGCCCTTGGTGGAATGAGACAGCATAGCGACCTTCGGCTGTGCGCCGACCAGAAGCTCGAAGGATTCAGCGGAGCAGCCTGCGATAGCGGCAAGCTTTTCCGGATCCGGATTCTGCTCCAGACCGCAGTCTGCGAAAATGAAGGAACCGTTGTAACCGAAATCGCAGTTCGGAACTTCCATCAGGAAGAATGCGGAAACGAGCTTGACGCCGGGCTTGGTCTTGATGATCTGCAGTGCCGGACGAAGGGTGTTTGCTGTTGAATGGCAGGCACCGGATACCAGACCGTCTGCATCACCGGCCTTGACCATGAGCATACCGTAGTAGCAGTAATCCGCAAGAGCGGTCTTTTCAGCTTCTTCAAGGGTCATGCCTTTGGATTTGCGGAGTTCGTAGAACAGTTCGAAATATTCTTTATTCTTCGCATCCTTGGCGGGATCGATAACGGTAATGCCTGCAAGATCCAGACCTTCCGCATTCTTTGCCTGCTCTTCTTCATTCGCAAGAACGATGATCTTTGCAAGACCTTCCTTCGTTGCCTTGACAGCAGCTTCCCAGGTACGTCTGTCCATGCCCTCGGGGAGAACGATGGTCTTGGAAACTGTTTTTGCTCTTTCCTTAATGGAATCCATAATTGCCATAATAGTAAGGCTCCTTTCAATATCAATATCCGCATGACGATGCCCTGAAGCCTCAGTAGACCGAAGGCGGAACATCCCCATCCTGTCATTCAGAAACATTATAATGCAAGCGTGCTTCTTTTTCAAGATTTTTGTGGAAAAGCTCCCGGTTCCGGAAAGAAGCGGCCGGTCTTCACACAAAATGGAGGATCAGCGGTCCTTTTTAAATATCGCACGCAGAAACAGACCGTCATCCGGCACCGTGATCTCTATGCACGGATCCTTGGAGCGGCTGTCTCCTGCCCAGCAGACAAACCGGTATCCTTCAGCGGGGATCGCTTCCGCCGTGACCGGAATACCCGAAAAATAGCTGCCGCTGAAATCACCCGCCGAAAGATCGGGATATGCGGTATTCAGCCTTACGGTGCCGCGTGATGCGTCATTTACGGATATACGGACCTCCGCCTCTTTTCCCTGAATGCCGAACAATGTCTTCAGATAACCGTTGATATATGGTTTTCTCTTCTGAAAGAACCCGTTGTTCCAGTCGGCCGGTATGCCGAATTTTCCGAAAGCCTCTTCCACCCGTTTCTCCGTAAAAAGCGTATTCTCAATATCCATGAAGGACAGAATGAACTGTCTGCGGAAATCCTCATTTGCGGAAAGCGCACGGAAGATCGCTCCGTTTTCGATCGAATGCTGTACGAATGCCCCCTGAACGGTAAAGGAATCCAGTCTGTATGTCTCATTATACGGATATCCCTCCTGCTGCGCGGCATCGTACGCACAGAGCTCCATGTCATAAAGCGCAAAGCGCCAGCGTCCGTCACCGTAGAAGCTGCCGTCGTCTTCTATGCTTCTCCATACGCAGAAATTCTTGTCATCCGCGTAGTCCATATTCGCCGCATAGACATTGATCGCCGTAAAGTCGATAAAGGACTGCACATCGACCATGCCGCAGAAAGCCTCGTAGTTTTCCGGAATGCTCATGTCGTTTTCTTTCACGAACGAGATCAGATCGTTCCAGCCGTATTCCTCCAGAAGCACTTTGGATTCCTCATCGATATATCCGATCTTCAGAAGCTGAATATTGTCATGATCCACACCGGTCTTCTCCTCGATAAACCGTTCCGAATATTTTTCCATGAGATAATAAGGCGCCCAGTATTCGCCGTCCAGAAACAGGTATGCCTTTCTTCCCTGAAGAGACAGGGCATCCCTGCCTGCGCATACCGCATACATGATCGCGTTCTCAAAATTATCATGAAGGACGACGGAATGCGTTTTTGTATCTTCGAAGAATTCCTTCCGGAAATAAGCATTTCCGGAAAGCTCCTTTCTGGAGATCAGCGAAAAACGCTTCGGCACGTTTCCGCGTGCGGTCGAACCCTGCAGACGGATCTCAACCGGCTGCTCCGTATACAGTTTTCCGTTCAGGAAGAACTGCGCATGGCCTTCCCTTGCACTTGCGTCTCCGCGGATCTCAAAATTGCATAAAGGCTCCGGCCCCTGTTTTCCGCTCTCATACCAGTTCTGATAGGTTCTTCCGGTCACATAGATCCCGTTCACCGGTCCGAAGAGATTGTCCGGATCGGAAACGAGCGATATGACCAGTGAGTTTTCATAAGCGGAAAGGCCCACAAAATAAGAGGCTGTTCTGATCACACTCATCCTGCCGTCCGGAAGTACAGCCCGGGCACGGATCAGAAAAAGCTTCGGTACCGGCACCGTTGTACAGACATCCGGCTTTGAGTTGTAGTTTCTTGCGACCTGACGGATCGAACGGTATCTGTTCGGCAGTCCGGACCGGTTGTATACGAGGACCGGAGAAGTATAGATATTCGAATGTTCTGTCGGATCCGAACCGTCCAGCGTGTAATAGATCACCGCATCTTCCATATTGGAGGACAGCGTCAGATAGAAATCCCTGTCGTAAAACCCGCTTACTTCGGAGAAATACACATCGGGCTCCGTTCCGTCTCCGACTGTCATTTCAAGCCCGGCCGAAACGCTTCCCGGCAGGAAAAGAAGCGGAAATAAAAGAAGAACGATCATGCAGTATGCGGTTTTCCGGATATGTTTCGGCATCATTGTATTCCCCCGCCTTGAAACGTCATTTAAACTATGTTACAATATTTACTGTACCGACTATCTTAAAACGCGTCAGAAAAAAGGTCAAGAAATTCGCCGGATGTTTTCCGGCAAAAATAACCGGAGGAGATTTGATGAAGATCTGCGGACTGATCACGGAATACAATCCTTTTCACAACGGACATATCCATCACATGAAGGAAGCGCGTGAGATCACGGGCTGTGACTATCTGATCGTTGTCATGAGCGGCAACTATGTACAGCGCGGAACGCCTGCCATCATCGACAAATATGAACGCACGCGCATGGCGCTTGACGGCGGTGCGGACCTGGTTCTGGAGCTTCCGACTCTTTTTTCCACAGCTCCGGCACGTACCTTTGCGCTTTCCGCGGTGAATCTTCTCCACCAGCTCGGCTGCGTGGACTATATCTGCTTCGGGTCAGAGCACGGCGATCTGACAGACCTTGCAAGGATCGCGGATGTTCTGAACAATGAACCGGAGGAATTCAGGAGCGAGCTTAAAAATCTGATGCGCTCCGGACTCAATTATCCCACCGCACGCTCCATCGCGCTTCAGAGTCTTCTCGGCGATGAGATCGCACATCTGGACGAGCTTCTGCAGAAACCGAACAATATTCTGGGCATCGAATATCTGCGCGCACTGAACACGCTGAATTCATCCATAAAGCCTGTCACGGTCAAGCGCTGGACGACCGAATATCACGCCCTTGAGAGTTTCTATGAAGACGTCGCCTCTGCGACGACGATCCGGAATCTTCTCTATGACGAAGACGGTTTTGAAAAGATCACATCCTATGTAAGTCCTTATACGGCGCGTGAATTTGCACTGCAGTACGGCGTCTCGACCCCTGTCCGTGCAGATGATTTTTCACAGATCCTCCAGTACCGTCTGGAGACGGAAAAGGACAGACTCACGGATTATCTGGACTTTACGCCGGAACTTTCCGAAAGAGTCAAGAATCTTCTTCCGGACGTATATACCTTCAAGGAATGGTCGGCAGCATTAAAGACCAAGAATATGACGCATACACGGATCAACCGCGCCCTGCTTCATCTGATCCTCAATATCAGAACCGGAGACCTCTCCGCATACGAAGACGAGGAATTCTGCATGTATGCGCGTATCCTCGGCTTTCGTAAGAATTCATCCGCTCTTCTTTCGAAGATCAAGGACAATACCGCACTTCCGCTGATCTCCAAAATGGCCGACGCAAAAAAGCTTCTTTCCGAAAAAGCCTTCCGTCTTCTGATGATCGATGTGAGCGCATCCAACGTGTTCCGCAATATCGTCTACCAGAAATTCGGCACGCTTTTGAAAGATGACTTTACATCAGGCATCATTATCAATGAATAAATACAGAGCCGCCCGGCAGCGGGCGGCTCTTCTTTTACAGTTCGAATATATCCGAAGACTCCGTACGGAGCGCAACGCGGATATCGAAATCAGAAGACTTCCAGGGTGTATCGGAAGCATCGATCTCATTCATGACGGACATTCTTGCAAGGTCCGGATAATTGTTTTCCTCCGAGAGATGCCCCAGAAGAACGATCTTCATCCTCGGGCTCAGGATCCTGGAAAGAAGCTCGCCGGAGCGTTCGTTCGAAAGATGGCCGAAATCTCCAAGGATTCTTCTTTTCAGCACATAAGGATAGCTTCCGACCTCCAGCATCCGGACATCGTGGTTGGCCTCCAGAAGGATCCCGGAAAGATCCTGAAGTCTTTCCGTCATTTCATCCGTAAATGTCCCCGTATCCGTCAGAACGGCAAAAGAAGCATTCTGTGCATCAAAACGGTATCCGACGCTTCCCGGAGCGTCATGAAAGGTCGGAACCGGAAGTATCCTGAGATCACCCAGCATAAAAGACCGGTCAGAGGCGATCACCCGGAAAAGATCCCGGTAGATATCATCCTTCAGTTCTCCCTGTGAAAGGCGTCCGATCGTCTCTTCCGTACCGTAAAGAGGGATCCTGTAATGCTTGAGAAGGATCTTCAGTCCTGCCGTATGATCGGAATGATCATGCGTGACCAGAACACCGGTAAGATCCTCAGGTCTCACGGAAAGCTTTTTCAGACCTTCCGTGATCCTCTTGCAGGATATCCCCGCATCCACAAGGACAGCTGTATTCTTTTCTCCGACAAAGACCGCATTTCCGTTGCTTCCGGATGCGATTGCCTGTATGCGCATGGATGAATTCCTTTCATCAGTTCCGTTTCAGATTTTTGCGAAGATCCTGTGACAGACAGGACATGTGATAGTCCAGAAGATCCGCCGTATCCTCGAAGTTGTTATTGTTCGTGATCACAAGATTCGAAAAACTCTTGAATTCCTTTTCGGACATCTGTCTTTCGATGATCTGTTCGCATTTTTCACGGGAATATTTTCTGGAAGACATGAGTCTTCCGATCCTCACTTCGGGATCGCAGGTCACGAGCCAGACTTCTTTGCAGACGGGAAGCAGATCTCCCTCTTTGAGAAGAGCCGCTTCCAGAAAGATCACATCGTTTACGCAGCTTTCGATGCGTCTTATGATCTCTTCGCGGATCACCGGATGCTCGATCGCGTTGATCCGTTTCTGCGATGCTTCATCCCGGAAGGCAATGTCCGCAAGCTTCTTTTTGTCGATCGTGCCGTCCTCTGAAAGGATCGTTTCCCCGTAGCTTTCGACGAGGGCAAAAAACAGGCTTTTTCCGGGCCTCATCAGCTCAGCGCCTATTTCATCGGCTTTCAGTACAGAGACGTGATAAGACTCCTTCAGATAATCCAGAACCGTACTCTTTCCGGCACCGACACCGCCTGTCAGCCCGATCACATATTTATTTGGTCTCATACCAGCTGTTTCCACGTTTGACATCCACCTCCAGTCTGACGCTGAGATCCGCAGCGTGTTCCATTTCCTCCGCAAGGATCTTCTCCACCTGATCCGCTTCCTCACGATATGCTTCGATCAGCAGTTCATCATGGATCTGCAGAACGATCTTTGACTTCATTCCTTCATCCGCCAGCCGCTTTTCCACGCGGATCATGGCGATCTTCATGATATCCGCGGCGGTTCCCTGTATCGGGGAATTCATGGCCGCACGTTCTCCGAAGGAACGCTGGTTGAAATTGGAGGATGCAAGCTCGGGTATCGGCCTTCTTCTTCCGTAAAGCGTTGTGACATAGCCGTTCTTCTTTGCGTTTTCCACTAGATCGTTCAAGAAGCCCCTGATCTTCGGATAAGCCGCAAAATAGCTTTCCATATATTCCTTCGCTTCGTCCCGCGTGATGGAAAGGTCTTCTGACAGCGAGAATGCGGATATACCGTATACGATGCCGAAATTGACCGCTTTGGCATTTCTTCTCATCAGCGGCGTGACCTCTTCAAGCGGTACGCCGAACACCTGCGATGCCGTGATCGCATGAATATCCTTAGCGCTTCTGTAGGAGGTGATCAGATTCTCGTCTCCGGACATGTGCGCAAGCACGCGAAGCTCGATCTGGGAATAGTCCGCATCAATAAAGACACAGCCTTCCTTCGGCACGAACACTTTTCTTAACTGACGGCCGAGTTCCAGACGGACCGGTATGTTCTGCAGATTGGGATCCGAAGATGAGATCCTTCCGGTCGCGGTCACAGTCTGATGGAATGTGCCGTGGATCCTGCCGTCTTTTTCGGAAATATAGGACTGCAGACCCTCCGCGTATGTCGAATTCAGCTTGGCATAAGTCCTGTATTCCAGGATCCTGCGTACGATCTCGTTCTCCGGTGCAAGCTTTTCAAGAATATCCGCAGCTGTGGAATATCCGGACTTTGTCTTCTTTCCGCCTTTCAGCTTCAGGTGTTCAAACAGAACTTCACCGAGCTGTTTCGGAGAATTGATATTAAAGTTTTCTCCCGCAAGGGACCAGATCTTCTCCTGAAGTTCTTCAACAGATTCCTTCAGACTGCGGCTTAAAGATACAAGCGTCTCCTTCTCGACCTGAATACCGGTCTCTTCCATACGCGCAAGTGTTCCTGCAAGAGGCAGCTCGATCTCTTCATACAGCCGGTCCATGCCGGTCTTTTTCAGTCTTCTGTCCACTTCCGGTCCGTTTAACAGAGCAAGAAGCGCAGAGTCTTCCACACTTTCCGAAACAGGCAGGCGTTTTTCCAGAGGATCCAGAAGATATGCGCCGATATGAACATCACGAAGCGGATCGTTTACAAGATGCACGAACGGTTTCCCGTTCATCGTGTAGAGTGTGACGCCAGATCTTAAAAGCGTCCTGATGATTCCTGCAAAGGTACCTTCATTGATAAACAGGGAATTCCGGATCACAAAACCGTTCTCTTCGGATGTATACAGGGTCATATCGCTGTCTTCAGCGTATGAGACACCTGCTTTTTTCAGTTTCCGCCATTCCCTGACAAGTGCTTCGATCCGGTCGGTATCCGTCACTTCTTCGATCGTTCTTTCGACCGTTTCTTTCCTGTCCCCGCTTTCGACTTCCGGGATCAGCGAAGCAAATTCAAGCTCCCGGAGAGAAGCAAGCAGCTTTTCTTTATCCACATCCGTCCGGAGATCGGAAAGTTTCAGATCCGGCAGCGGAATATCCTTTTTGATGGTTGCGAGGATCTCGGAAAGTCTTGCGGACGCCTCCCCCGCAGGTTCCGTATCCGATGTTTTCAGAAGATAGGAAAGAGGTGAACGGGTCAGCCCGAGTTCTTCCTTCCATTCTTTTTTAATGGCCGCTTCTTTTTCCTTCGTCATATCGCGAAGTGCTTCATACAGTGCATCTACGGTATGGTATTTCGAGATCAGCTTCACAGCGCTGGCAGGACCTACGCCCTGTACACCCTTGATATTATCGGACGTATCCCCCATCAGCCCCTTCAGGGCGGGTACATCCTGAGGCTCCACGCCGAACTCTTCCTTTACAAGTGCAGGTGTCAGCTCAAATGCTCTGTCGGGGACCGATGACGGATGTTCCATGCGGTATTTCCGGTACATCTCATCGGTTTTGTCCTGAGAGGTATGCATCAGCCACATATAAGTCCTGTCGGTGACAAGCTGCAGATAGTCATGATCCTTCGTAAAAATACGGACGGGGATCTCTTCCTCGAACTTTACGGAAAGTGATCCGCAGAAATCGTCCGCCTCATACCTGTCATCCATAAACTGACGGATGCCGATATCGGAAAGGACCTGCTGCATAAGAGCATACTGAGCCTTCAGAGGCTCAGGCGTATCCGAACGGTTTCCCTTGTAGTCAGGATACAGTTCACGGCGGAAGGTATCTCTGGAAAGATCCCATGCGACTGCAAGATAGGCGGGCTTCTGATCCTTCAGGATCTTCAGAAGCGTACGCATGAAACCAAAGACCGCATTCGTATACACGCCCTTTCTGGTCATCATGATCTTATCGTAGAATTTTTCTTTTTCCTCAGCTGTTTTCGCAAACAGGATCTCTCTCGGAAGATTTCCGAAATACTGTGTGGAAAGAAGCGAGGAACCGTCGATCAGAAGCAGATACTCTCCGTCCATATACACCTCTTACAGAATAAACTTGACACTTAATACGATCGCAGCGATCAGAAGAACCAGAAGCAGAAGAAGTCCGCCGTATATGATCCGGACCGTCTGTTTTTTTCTTCTCGTCAGGAGATCACGGAATGCAACCGCATGGTCTCCGTCTTCCGTCATACGTTCGTCAAATATCTCATCTGCATAGCGGATGAGATAGCGGATCTCCAGCTCGTCAAAACAATCCGGACAGCTTTCGATATGTTCGATGAACTTCAGCGTTTTCAAAAGCGGAAGCTTTTCCGAAAGGAAGTCATCCATCAGACGTACTGCTTCACTGCACGGCATACACACCTCCCGGCGGTCTCATCCGCCTGCTGATACAATGCACGAAAATAAGATCCCGATAAAACGAAAGCGCTCCGCCGTCCCGTATGACCGGAAAACCTGCGAAGCGCTGTCAATTCATTATTACTCAGCTGCCTTGACGATTTCTTTCTTGTTATAGTAGCCGCACTGTTTGCATACGTGATGCGGAAGCATCAGCGCGCCGCAATGGCTGCACTTAACCAGATTCACAGCTCCCATCTTCCAGTTCGCTCTGCGGGCGTCTCTTCTGGCACGTGAGGTTCTGTTCTTAGGACAAATGGACATATCGTACACCTCCTTCATCTTCATTACGGCATCAGCCGAACTTATTTTTTGTTTTTCGCATCCATGAAAGCTTTCTGTAAAGCTTCCGCCATTTTAGTGGGAGGTGAAACGCTTTCACATTGACACTTTCCCAGATTCAGATCGGCACCGCATCTTTGACAGATACCTTTGCAATCTTCCCGGCACAGTACTTTCATGGGTATATTCATGATCACTTCTTCCTGAATCAGGACGTCCGGCAGAAGAATCTCTTCTTCGAAACAGAAAACGGGGTCTCCGTCTTCGTCTGTCTGACTTCCCGCATCCAGAAGGGAATCGATCTTAAAATCAACAGACACATGAACCGGTTTTAAACATCTGCTGCAGGGAATGGAAAGCGTGATGCTTCCTTCACCGCTGATACTGATCTTCTTTTCCGTTTCATGGGTGACCGTTAAAGGAAATTGCGGAGATGCAGTCACTTCATAACCGCCGAGCTCCTTTTCTTCAAAAGAAACCTGATATTCCGCTTTTTTTCCGTTGACCGGAAAAAGGGGTGATAAATCAATCCGCATAGTTCACCTTCGAAAGTCGCGCACCATAGTAATATACAATTAATTGCATATTCTGTCAAGTGGTTTATAAAATTTATTCTGCGTAATACACCAGAGCTTCCTTCAGGTACGAATCATAAGATGCATACTCCTTGGAAACGTATCCGTCCTGTCCGGCGCTGTACGCGATCTTGTAGAAATCGCCTTCCTCGCCCAGATAAGTCCAGACAGAACCGTTCGCAACCGTATCGATCACGCCTGCATCCGTGGAAGCTGCTGTTCTCACATTCAGGTTGTTCGGTGCATTCACGATCTTGACAAGATCTGCCGCATGAGAGACAGCGAGCGTCTTTGCCTCTTCGCCGGTCTTCACATACTGTGCGGAAACATAACCGTCGATGCCGCCTGAAATGACATGATACCAGTTTTCGTCGAACTGTTCGATGAACTCGCCGCCGCCGAACTCGTCAAT
>JAZUFC010000280.1:0-6310 GCA_045640465.1 Lachnospiraceae bacterium
CGGTAAGCCTTTACCTTCTCGCGCATCTCTTCAAGCGTACCGCAGGCAGGCGGACATGACCAGCTTTTGTTGAAATTATGGCATTTGTCCGAATTGCACATATCACGGACCTCCGGCATGAATACCAAAGCATCCATATTCAGCTCACCGACATGGGTAAAGCCTGTTTCCTCAGCTCTTTTCAATAACTCCTGAACTGTCATATTACTGCCTCATATTTCTGAAAGCGGATCACTGCTGAAGGTAATTCAGTCTGGATTCTTTGTAAACAGCCTCTCTGAATTCTCTGCTTGCCCACGGTGCATTGTAGCGGGACATGGTGCAGATCTTGCCGGGCACTGCGAAACGGTCGGCGAAAGCCTTGCCTGCTGCTGCCATTTCTTCGGGTGTTGCGGTTGCGGGATCCAGACGAAGCTCTTCCTCTGCGATAACGCCGATCGCGATCTTGTCGCCGTACTTATCGAACAGAGCCACGGTATCGTTCATATCCATCGGTGACCAGGAGTCGAAGCCTGCTTCTGCAAAGATGTCGCAGCGGGTCTCGTTATGACCGCAGGAGTGAAGTTCTACCGGGTAACCCATAGCATGAACATGATCCACGAAACGCTTCATTTCCGGAAGGAAGATGTCGCGTGCCACATTTGCGGAGAAGAACGGAGCCATCTGAGAACCCCAGTCATCATGGATGCAGATACCGTCCAGATTGTAGTACTGGAAGCACTTGTCGGTGATCGCCATGTAAAGGTCGGTCATCTTGTGAATGAGCGCCTTGACTGCGTCTACCTGATCCTCATCGATAACAGCCATAGCTGCGCCTTCGAAATCCATGAAGGAGATCACACGCTCGAACCAGCAGCCGTTTAAGAAGGTGATGCAGTTGAATTTATCGCCGGAAAGCAGTTCCTTGTTGATCTCTGCGCTGCCTTCCCAGTCCCAGGAATCGATATCCGGGAAAATGACCTTTTCTTCCCAGTCGTTTGCATCCTCAAGAAGGGGATTGCCGGGCTTTACCATGGAGCCGCCGACCTGCGGAACATAGACCCATTCCACACCGAACATATCCTTGCCGCCGAACTTTTCGATGGGCCAGCGTTCGCCGCCTTCAAATACGAAGCCGCGCGCGATGTTGTCCGGAATGACAGCAGGGGTGAACATAGTGGATTCGCCGCCGGTTAACAGCCAGATCGGCTTCTTGTCCCAGATCATTGCCTTGACTGCTTCTCTGGGGGTGACCGGATAATTGTAGGTGATGACCTTTCCTCTTCTGGTCTCCTCTTCCTTCAGAACCTTCAGTTCATCCTCGCTAAACGGAATTTTTGCCATTTCTTTTCTCCTCTTTATTTAATAAATTATTTATTACCGTTTCTTTAATTCTTCGACCATGGCTGCGATCTCGGGCTGAGCATCCTCCATGATCTCCTTCCAGCCGTCCGTATAATCATAACAGAGCTCATCGGGATCCTCTGCAGATCTGATACGGTTCACATAGCCTTCCAGCATCGGAAAATCCTTTTCGTAGCAGTGATAGGAATTTGCGCGGTGCACATAGCTTCCCATCTGAAGGCCAAGCTCATCCGCAAAACGCTTCTGCAGCAGGATCATGGCAAATGCATTCATAAAAGATGCCTTGCACGCGTCATTGCTGCGGAACAGCACTTTGCAGTGAAGACGTCCGTCTCTGACGAAATACTGTACATGCTGCATGCAGGCCGGATCTTCCGAACCCATATCCTCCGGCGTCCGGATGCAGATGACCGCGCGTCTGGAGGAGGGATTTCTCCGAAGCTCCTCGTTGATAAAGTCAAGCTGCTTTCCCATCCGCTGATGATAAGTATACTCCCACTTGCCCCGCTCGACCTCGAAATCCAGAATGCCGTCCAGCATTTCCTGACGGTACTGTTCCAGTTCCTTCGGACCTCCGATAAAAAGGCGGCTGATCATGGGCTCTTTCAGGGGTTCATCGACTGCCATCGTCATGGAGACTTCCTTCTGGGTCGTATTCCAGTCGGCACAGTCTGTCAGCTCACCCTGCTCGTAAAGAGCCGTAAGCGCTTTATGATAGGTTTCCGAAAGGCTTGCTCCCCTGACAATGATCTCCTCCATGGCAGATCCTCCTGATATCCTGTCCGAAACATACCGAAAGCGGCATAAAGCACCGCATTCAAAATCTTTTCAGACATAATTCCGGCAAAAAAGCCGGCGTGAACTGCGTTTTTTCGCAATTACGCATTGTTATTTTAACATAACACCCATAAAGGTGCAAAGACTTTTTTATGATTCTTCATCACTTTTGTATCCAAAGCCGGACGGCTGCATGATCAGTTTATGCTTCCAACTCTCTTCTTCAGCGCCCGGAACAGGATCAGGAAACAGATAAAATGCGCGCTTGCGGTCAGCACCCACGAGATCGGGTAGGAGACATATAAAGCGTCAAGCGTACGGTGCGACCGGAAATAAGTATAGATCCATATCACACGGAATGCGCAGGAGCCGAGAAGCGACGTGATCATCGGGATCACGGAGGAACCGATCCCGCGAAGCGATCCGACCAGCGTATCCATGATGCCGCAGGTAAAATAGATCAGACAGACATAACGCATGCGGATTCTTGCGTACTGAATGGCCTCGGCGCTGTCCGTATACAGCTTAAGAAGCACCGGAGACAGAAGGTAGGCGGAGACGCCAAGCACGATGCCGATCAGCGATACAAGAAGCAGGCATGAGACCATGACTTTTTTTACGCGCTTCAGATTTCCCGCGCCGACATTCTGCGATGTGAAGCTGATATTTGCCTGATACATGGCATTCATGGCCATGTAAACAAATCCCTCGATATTGCTTGCCGCCGTATTTCCGGCCATGACAAGAGATCCGAAGGAATTGATGGATGACTGGATGAGAACGTTCGAGATGGAGAAGACCGTTCCCTGCAGACCCGCAGGGAGGCCGATCCTTAAGATCGCACTGAGCTTGTCCGGTACGATCCGGAGTTTTCTGACATCAAAATGGATGCCTCCCTCCGACTTTCTTAAACATCTGAGCACGAGAATGCAGGAAAGTGCCTGAGAGACCACCGTCGCGATCGCAACGCCGGCTACGCCGAGATGCACGGCGATCACAAGGAAGAGATTCAGAAACAGATTGACAACGCCCGATATCGTCAGAAAATAAAGCGGCCGTCTGGTATCTCCCACTGCTCTTAACGATGCCGATGCAAAGTTATAGACCATCGTAAACGGCATGCCGAGAAAATAGATCTTCAGATAGACAGTCGCCTGACCGATGACGTCATCGGGCGACCCCATCCAGCTTAAGAAGGTATGCGCAAACAGAAAACCTATGATCCCGAGAAGCACGCCGAAAATGATGCCGAGAAGGATCGAGGTATGGTTGACCTCCTCTGCATCCTTCTCTCTTCCGGCACCGTAAGCCTTGGCAACGAGCACGTTGGTTCCGACGGAAAGACCCGTAAAAAGACCTACCATGAGATTCACGAGTGAGCCTGTGCTTCCGACAGCCGCAAGCGCCGTTTCGTCCACACACTTGCCGACGACGATCACGTCGACCGCATTGAACAGAAGCTGGAGCATGCTGCTTAACATCAGAGGGATCGCGTACAGTATGAGTTTCCCGAAAAGGTTCCCTTCTGTCATGTTGATTTCGTATTTCTTATTCATAATTATGTCCTGCTGTCTTCGAAGATATGATATACGATTGAATTTTGCTGTCAAAAGCATTATGATAGCCTTAGGATTATAGCACCGGATCATACAGAATTCCACCGGGTTTTCTTATAATTTTCACAGGAGGCAAAAAGCAGCTCCTGCGCGGATGGAACTTATTTCGGCGCTCTTGAGAAAACGGAGGAAATACTATGAAAAATCCCTTTATGGAAACCGCTGCGAACCGCGATTACTCCAAATCCTGGCAGCAGCCCGGCACCTTTCCCTATCTGATCCAGCTTCCCAAGGAGAAGATCGAGCCCCGCGCATACGATGTGCGCGAAAACTATATCCGCTGCATCAAGGGCGAACATCCCTACTGGATGCCCTGCTACGGCTATGAATCCAACACGATCTGGCCGGATGCCATCGAAGAGCATCCGATTCCCGAAGTGGACGGCTATGACTGGTGGGGCGTCTACTGGACCATGGTCGAATCGGCAGGCGGCATGATCACAAAAACAGGTACCCGTGTCATCAACGATTTCGAGAACTGGGAAAAGGAAGTTCCGTGGCCGGAACTCGATCTGGTCGATTTTGCATCAGACGGAAAGAAGATCGCAAAGAATCTGGATCCGGACCGTCCTCATATCTACGAATGTGTGGAAGGTCTGACAGAGCGTCTGCATGAAATGATGCCCTTCGACGAATACCTTCTCACCTTCTATGAGTATCCCGAAGAGCTGGAGCGCTTCCTGCAGAAGATGACCGACTACAAGATCGAGAGCTGCGGCAAGATCTTCGAGAATTACGGCCGCGTGGACGGCGTTCTGTATCACGATGACTGGGGCACCCAGCGTGCAGGCTTCTTCTCCAACGAGATGTTCCGCGAGCAGATCATGCCCGCGACCAGACGCTTCACGGACTATGTAAAGAGTCAGGGCAAATTCCTGGAGCTTCATTCCTGCGGAAACAACATTCAGTATGTTCCCGAAATGATCGAGCTCGGCTTCGACATGTGGACACCGCAGGAGAACTGCAACGATCCCGAAGCTTTGTACGAGCAGTACGGTGATAAGATGACCTTCGCTTTCGGTCTGAATACACGCAATGAAAAGGACGAGGCCGGTATCCGCGATGCTGTCCGCGCATACGTCGAAAAATACGGTGCAAAGGGCCGCTGGATGGTCCGCATCATGGATACACCCGAAAGAAGCAGGATCGCAAGAGATGAACTGTACCGCTACTCTCTTGATTACTACAACAAGCTGTACGGCAGAAAATAATTCTTCCCGCATAACAGACGGATCGGCCGGTCTATCATGACCGGCCGATCATTTTATTTATTCGAGCAGTTTAAGAAGTTCCTCCTTCGTCATCCCGGCAATGCCGCCGAGTTCTCCGGACAGGACGGAATCCGCAAGTTCCTTTTTGCTCTCCTGAAGCTTCAGGATATTCTCTTCGATCGAATCCTTCGCAACCAGACGGTAGACGCAGACCTCTCTTGTCTGTCCGATCCTGTGCGCTCTGTCGGTGGCCTGATTCTGTGCAGCCGCATTCCACCAGGGATCAAAATGGATTACAACATCCGCGCCGGTCAGATTCAGACCGGTACCGCCCGCTTTCAAAGAGATCAGAAAAACAGGAACCGTCCCCTCATTGAAATCCCTGACAAGGCGGATGCGCTCCTCCTTCGGCGTTTCCCCGGTGATCTTAAAGAAAGGAATGTCCGCTTCCTTCAGTTTTTCCTCCAGAACGGTAAGCATGGACGTAAACTGAGAAAACAGAAGGATCCGGTGTTCGCCGGATACCGCGCTTTCCACAAGTTCCATGCAGCTTTCGGTCTTGGCGGAGCCTTCCCGGTAATCTTCGAACAGGAGTGAAGGATCGCAGCAGATCTGACGGATGCGCATCAGTTCCGCAAGGATCTCTATCCTGCTTCTGTTCAGACTCTCCTCGTCTTTTTCGGACAGATCCTTCCGTATTCTCAGCGCCTGCGCATCATAAAGGCGTCTCTGTTCTCCTTCCATGACGCAGTAGCGTATTTCCTCAAGCTTATCCGGCAGATCCTTTAAAACGTCCTTTTTCAGCCTTCTCAGAACAAACGGCTGAACCATGCGTCTCAGTTTCTCCGAAGCGTATGGATCGCCCTTCTTCACGACAGGAAGCTCGATCTCTCTCCGGAAGGTCTCGTATGCATAAAGAAAACCCGGCATCAGAAAATCAAAAATGCTCCAGAGTTCGCTCAGGCGGTTCTCGACCGGCGTTCCGGTAAGCGCAAAGCGCATTGTGCTTCTGACGACCTTGACCGCTTTTGCGGCAGCCGTCGTGTGCGTCTTGATATACTGGGCTTCGTCCAGCACATGAAACAGAAAGGTCTTTCCTTCATACATCGAAACGTCACGTTTCAGAAGGTCGTAGGATGTCACCAGAACGTCATAGTTTTCCCAGGAGTCCAGCATGGTTTTCCGCTGCGCTCTCGTCCCTGCCAGAAGACCGACCGTCATATCCGGCGCAAATTTCCGGAATTCCTCCTGCCAGTTGAAAACAAGGGAAGCCGGACAGACGATCAGAGATGTTCCCCTGTTTTCCTCTTCTTTATATGCCTTCAGGACGGATATCATCTGAACGGTCTTTCCGAGTCCCAT